>CBQWHN010000135.1:0-1879 GCA_967728685.1 uncultured Nitrososphaera sp. | reverse complement strand
AGAGCAGCTCACCTAGTTTCTTGTTAATCTCTGTCATGATTAGGTTACTTGAAGTCCTAAATGCGTATTGAATAGCTTCTGCGAATTTGTCAGGATGTTTAACTATCGAAGAATCTCTAAAGCTCAACCTGTAGACATCATCGAATTGCGCTTCAATCGCGACAATAAAATCATCTCCGAAGACATCTCTTAACGTAGATACAATTGCGTTGACAACATCCTCCTCACTTGAAGCACTATTCACAGCATCCTTCGGCATCGCATTTTGAATAGTGGTCTTTTTTATGTTGAGCTACCCCTGTAACTTTATATAATATTCAAAAAGCTATATTATGTTTAGTTTGTCTGGAAACCTGACATGTCATGACGTCCCAGCTGCGAGCGTTTGGGGCGTGACATTTACTGCTTTGCAGATATGCCGCCGTCCACCATCATGATCGTGCCAGTTACCCACTTGGAGTCATCTGAGCAGAGGTACGCTACCGCGCCGGCGATGTCTTCCGGCTCACCAACCTTGCGCAGCGGGAAAGTCGACTCGAGCACCTTTTTCGCCTCCTCGTCCTGAAGGTACGGCTCGATAATTGAGCTCCTTATCGTGGAGGGCGCAATGCAGTTGCAGCGAATCTTGTATTGCCCGTATTCCACAGCAATACTCTTTGTAAACATTATCACGCCGGCCTTGGTAACGCCGTACACAGTTAACGGAACTTTGGGTATGGATCTGATGCCGAGCACTGACGAAATGTTGACGATGCTGCCGCCCCCATTTTTCATCATCACCGGGATCACAGCCTTTGTCATCCGGAACGTGCCAGTGAGGTTGGTTTCGATAAGGTCGTCCCACTGATCTTCTGTCATTTCGTGGAACGGGACAGGATCGTTTATGATTCCAGCATTGTTTATGAGAATATCAATTTTGTCAAACGACTTGATGGTTTGATCGATAGCGCTAAGGATTTCTGCTTCCTTGGTAATATCTGTAATCACAGTCATCGTGCTGTTTTTGTTGCCAATTTCAGATGCCACCTTTTGTAGCTTTGCTCTGTCCCTGCCAAGTAGCACCACCTTGCACCCTTCAGAAGCAAGCCTCTTTGAAATTGCTTTGCCTACGCCGCCACCTGCGCCCGTGACCATAGCGACCTTGCCCTTTATCATGCCCCTTATTTCGACAGGTATTCTTTTAAAGTTGACTAGTCAAGGCCTTGGCAACAGCCTCTTCTAGCTCTGAAATCACAGCGGAGGTGTCTGACGGGTCGCTCTTGAAGGTGGCGCCGGCGGCATAGGCGTGACCTCCCCCTTCTGGCAAGTTCGCCGCAACGTCTCGGCACGAAATCGCATCATTGTTGCGCCTGATGCTCACCTTCCCCTTTGTGCTGTAAAACATGACAAGATCGGCATTTGTCTTAGCAAACACTTCTTCAGAGAAGAGGCTATTTTGCAGATAAGGCGAAGACTGCACGTAGGCTATCTTGAACCTTCCAACTGGTCTTACCTGCACTGTCGCAAAGACCTGACCCTTGGCTTCATCGCGAAGTCGTACATAGTCGTTGTAGTCGCTCTGCATCGCCACATCCCAGAGAACTCCGTTTGCGGACTTTCTCGCAAGCTCTGACAGTCTTTCGTAAAAGTCGGGGAATGTCTGGTAGTAGCGTATAAGCTCTGATATCGGCGTCAAATACTGGTCCTTTGTGAAAAAGTCCATTGTGTGGGCCATGCCTGCGAGCTTGATCGCAAGCTTGTTGCCTGGCAAAAGGATTTCGTGCATTAGGTCAGCTGCGCATTTGTTGCCTGAAGTGTCGAGCACGATTTCCGCAAGCGGCTTGACCGCGTCTATCGCCTGCTGTGACCAAGGATGGTGGTCGACCCACGTTATCTTCCA
>CBQWHN010000134.1:0-2071 GCA_967728685.1 uncultured Nitrososphaera sp. | reverse complement strand
CCGGCGAATTTACAAAGGCAGCCGAGAGTTACATGAAGTCGCACATTTGCCAGTGTGTATTCCTCGACAGGAAGAACTGCCCTCTGTGCGGCAAGAAGTGTCATCACAATACGCCAAATCGTCCTAAAATCCTAATTGCGCCGGTATAAGGTTTAATAGCCGTCCAGCCATTTTCCTAGTTATTGACGACAATGTCGAAGGCCAATGAAAGTGCTCCGATGGCGTGTACTTTTTGCAATGCGAGCATTCCATATGGTCAGAGCTTGTGTTCAGAGTGTATGAAGAAATACAGCATCAGAACTTTTGACCTAACCAACGATGGCTGTGGCTGTGACGAGTAAAAAGAAGAAAAGGGGTCAGAGATTGGTATACATAATCATCTAGATCATACAGCCACCACATCTTCATCCCCCCTGTCAATCGATGCCAATTCTATCCATTAAGTCTTTGGCTTGTTTTTGTTTTGCAAGAGTAATATTGACCACCACCAATCCCTCAAGAGGCTGGCCATATAGAACGACACTATCTTTAGGTGACATGGCAAAAAACGGAAGGGCAAGCATGTCCTCTTCACCGTCGACGAATACCCGCACAGGAGGTGGCATTTTCAGGGCGTCTTGCAGAACTTTCACTGCCTCCTCCGAAATTGTGCCAGCAGGGTTTGCGCATCGCAATTCCCTTGCCTGATAGTTTATTGGGTAGCTCCGTCTTGACCTCCTTTCTCTGCCGTCGACAACAGCGATGTCCGGCGTCATGCCAAAAGACACAAGTCGCTCGGTGGTTGCGTCGCCTACTGCAATTACCTTTTTGGATCGTTTCAGAATCTGTGATATTTTTTGCTTTGTTACTTGTTTGTCTGGAATCAGCGTTCCAAACGGTTCTTTCAAAAGGCGAGCATCTTTTAGGTTTAACGGCATTATTCCTTTTTGGCCTGCTCACTTGCTTGGCTTTCTGCCTGTTCCTGCGCCTGCAGTTCAGCGGCAATTATGCTTATCCTGCCTGCGATCACCCTAGCGGCCTTTGTGAAAGCAAGTGACTGCACTGACTCTGGCTCTGTTATCACTGAAGGCTTGCCAGTGTCGCTTCCCTCCCGGATTTTTGGGTGGAGCGGTATCTCCCCTATGTATGGGATCTTGAAATCCTCGCTTATCTTTTTGCCGCCGCCCTGTCCAAAGAGGTAGATCTTCTCGCTGCAGTGCGGGCATTGTAGGTAGCTCATGTTTTCAACGACCCCGATTATCGGAACGTTGAGCTTGTTAAACATCCCTATCGCCTTGACGGCCACGTTCATGGCAACATCTTGCGGCGTAGTGACTATGAGTATACCGGTGATAGGTATTGTTTGCGCTATTGTCAGCGGCGCGTCGCCAGTGCCCGGCGGCAGGTCGATAATCAAGTAGTCAAGTTCGCCCCAGTTGACGTCTGTCAAGAACTGCTTGACGATTCCGGAAACGATCGGGCCCCTGTAAATGCCGGCTTGCTGCGACTGCTCGTAGAAAAAGCCCATAGAAATAACCTTAATGCCTTCAACGACCGGCGGCTGGATCTTGTTATTGAGAACTTCCGGCGAGGCTTTCAGCCCGAGCATCAATGGAACGCTCGGCCCGTAAATATCGGCGTCAAGTAGACCCACTTTTGCGCCAGTCCGGGCGAGCGCAAGCGCAAGGTTCACAGAAACCGTGGTCTTGCCGACTCCGCCCTTGCCGCTCGCAACTGCGACTATGTTCTTGACTCCCGGCAAGAGCTCATCCATCGAAAGTGCCCTGCCTTCCATGACACGTGCTGTGACCCTCATGTTGAAGTCCTTGACGCCAAGGCCGGCCATTGCAGCTCTGACATCACGCTCTATGTCACTATTGAATGGGCACGCAGGTGTGGTCAGCTCTAGCGTAAAAGCAACCTTGCTGTCGCTTATCGACAGGTCCTTTATCATCCCCATTGATACGATGTCCTTGTGCAGTTCAGGATCTACAACTTTCTTTAGTGAGCTGAGAACCTGATCGACTGTCACCATTGTATCAAAAATTTGCCTTGACCGTATTTAAATCATCGTTTTACTGAACAAAAGAGT
>CBQWHN010000133.1:0-2173 GCA_967728685.1 uncultured Nitrososphaera sp. | reverse complement strand
GATATGCGGGAAGGGTTTTGATTCCGAGTACAAATTACTGAAGCACATGAGCAAATCTCATCCAGAACCCGAAAAGGCTGGATGGGTAGGCGGCGGAGAAGAAACTCGCAGCTGCGGTCATCATTCAGACTACAAAGACGGCTGAGCCAGATTTGAATGCGGAAAAGCTCTTCTTCATCTACGTTGCCAAGAACGAAGAGTGGCAGGAGAGGCAGCAAGAGGACTGGGTCTACGTCTCGTCGATGTCCCGGTTCTTCAAGTGGTGGGCCCGGCGGTATTTCGATGCAGAACTACGAGTTGAGGCAGACATTTTGCCAGTCATCCCCGGCAAGCTGTTTGACAGGATGTCGTTGGCATACCTTATCCGGGATCACTCTGAGCGCGGAAATGATGTTTACCACTTTTACTTAGCGTACTTCAAGCCGTTCTGGACCGACTGCAACACCGAAGGATACACGGCAGAGAACTTGGGAATAGCATGGTGGCAGAGGCCAGACGAATTGGTATCAGAGACCAAGCGTTACGCGTTTTATGCAGACACGAATTGCCCCAGGGTATCACACGTCCTTGCTCACGAATTTCTCCGGATGAAGGGCAGGACAAAAAAAGATTATTTTGGCAAGGTTCACGATTTGTGGGACAGCCATGTTTACAAGGACCGGCGGTTCCTATACTTTGATAACCAGTTCAAGCGGGTGCGAAAGGAAGACTCGTACCACTTTGTGACCCTGGACCCTGCGGAACTTTAATCAAGTGCCCCATAGTCAACAACTTCTGCTTGACATCGCATGAAGTGCTGGCCAAATCAGGCGCGATAGTGTCGTCGGCTGGCGTCGTGCTCTTGATAGCGTTCGTAGTTATTCTTTTAGGGTATCCAGTTAACAAAGACTGTGAAGGCAAAGAAAAATGTTCGTATACATCCACAGCCCCACAAGAGCTTGCAGTAGTAGTACAGCCGGGATTTCTTGCGATTTCAATCATGATAATTGCTGCCGGAGTCTTCATGGTAAGGTTCAGCAGGTGGAGGGGCGACAAAAAAAGCTAAAAGCGACCCTTATCTACGCCCGCGGGTTTCTTTTGCTCCACCTGATCGCGCCTTGTGTGCCCGTCAGCTTCCTGATGCATCAGAAAGATCTTTACTCAGACCGAGCATCTGACCTGAGCAACGCTTGACCTGGATGCCATTAATTGCTCAGCAGACATGGCACTTAATTAACTCAACGTCTATAAATAGAAGAAATCTGCAAATCTCTTATTGGGCAAATTGACGTTCAGCAAAGCGGAGCGCGAATTTCTGGGCCGCACTGAAGCGTGCAGGATAGCAACATGCCACGACTGCATTCCCCACGTCGTGCCCGTGTCCTACGTGTTTGAAGACGATTCCTTTTACATTGCAACTGACTATGCAACAAGAAAGTACGAAAACATCATGGAGAACAACAGCGTCGCTCTAGCAGTAGACGTATACAGTTCTGTTGGCAACAAGGCGGTGTGCGTGCAAGGCAGAACAAAAATAATCGAAAAGGGAAAGGAATTTGCAAGACTCTACAAGATATTCCACGAGCGCTTCGAATGGGTGAGAGAAGACCCTTGGGGGGAAGGCGAAGCACCGTTCCTAAAGGTCACACCAACCGGCAAGGTCAGTTGGGGACTATAATGCATATCCGGAAAAAATTTGACGACGTGGCCGGAAAGGTATGCGAAGCAGTCCTGCCCATCAAACACGAATATTATATTGGCAGAGGAAAGGAGCTGGCGATATGCACCCTGTCAAGCGTCGACCTACTGGAGGAAATATCTAAATCTGATATAATGAGCAAACTTGCAATAGCCGGTCGCTTACTTTCAGAGAACAGGGGCATTGATGCCATGATTAGATTCACAGTCGAACATCCAGACCTCCGTCTCATCATTGTCTGCGGCAAGGAAGTCAAGGGTCACAGAGCGGGGCAGGCGCTGCTCGCGCTTGCCAGAAACGGCATAGATACGGACGGCAGGATAATTGGCGCCCAGGGGCCGTACCCAATACTGAAGTCACCGGCGGGAGATGTCAGGGACTTCAGAAGGCGGGTTGAAATTATGGACATGATAGGCAATGATGACATTGAGAAGATAGTAGCCTGAAGTCTGCCTGTGACGCTTTTCCCTGTACTATTTCTCATATTATTCAATT
>CBQWHN010000132.1:0-2179 GCA_967728685.1 uncultured Nitrososphaera sp. | reverse complement strand
ATAAAACCATCAGTTTGAGTGGTAAAATAATAGCGAGGGGTTGATTTGAACTTACGGCCACCTGCAATTTTGCAGAAAGTGGAAACCGCTCTGCGGGTTATGAGCCCGCCGGGATAACCTGGCTTCCCCACCTCGCTGACAGCATCTTGATACAGGGGGAATATATCTCTGTCTGCATTGAATGATCGGCGAATATCTCGATGTGGCAGAGCTAGCTTTTTATTTCCAGCTCCTTCCAAAAATAACAGGCTATGGCATTAGCCTTGGCGTGACTGCCAGAACCGCACCTTTTGGTCGCTGATAATGCCTACCAAAAATTGAAAAATGGTGGGCAATATGAAAGGAATCGAGTTTGCATTTCTCGCTGTTGGAGCTGTTGCCGGTGCCTTTGTGAGGTACAAGCTAGCCGAGTCTCCGCTAATTCTTGGCACGCTTCCTATCAACATACTTGTGATCAATGTAATAGGCAGTTTTATCCTCGGCGCGTTCTCAATTCTTTCCGTCTTGTTGAATCTGGACGCAAAATATTCGCTGCTCGCGGCCGTGGGGTTCTGCGGCTCTCTAACCACAATGTCGTCTTTTGCCCTGGAAACAAGCAGTATGATAGACAACAAGCAGTTCGCCAATGTCGCGATCAATATCATTGCAAACGTCGGCCTGTCGATAGGCGCGATAGTGGGGGGCAGGTCTATAGCAAGTGTGCTGGTAATGAAAGGGGGCATGTAGCATGGTAGCCAAGAAGGTATGGACCCTGACTATCAGGATAAAAAAGAATGATGAACTGCACGGCAGGAGGTTGTACAAAGCACTGCTTGATTTCATGATGGGCGCCGGCATATCAGGAGCCACGGTTGTGAATGCTGTGGACGGCTTTGGCAGACGCGGAAGATCTACTCTGCGCATCGAAGGGATTTCAATAAACTACCCCCTGATCATAGAAGTGGTGGACGAACAATCAAAGCTTGAGCCGCTGATTCCACAGATCAGGAGGATGGTTGATGACAACGGCATAGTTACGCTTCATGAGGTCAACCTGTTATAGTATAGATTTATTTCTGCCCAACGACATACCAGAGATGCATGAATGCCAAGTCGCTCAAGGACATTGACTTTGAAAAGCGTAATGGGTTGCTCCCAGTCATTGTGCAGGACAGGAAGACCAAGGACATCCTCATGTTGGCCTACGCCAACAAGGACGCGCTGACGAACACGGTCAAGACTGGCAACGCCTGGTTCTGGAGCACATCGCGTAACAAGCTGTGGATGAAAGGTGAGGAATCCGGAAACGTGCAGCCGGTGCATGAAATACTGGTTGACTGCGATTCTGATGCAATGCTGTACATTGTCGACTCGGACAAGCCGGCATGCCACACTGGCAACAGGTCTTGCTTCCATAACGTGCTGAAGTAGCTGAAAATTGTAGAAGATTTGCATAACCATGTGCCATGTTTACAATTTTCGTGGGAAATTGTAAGTTTAGTAGTACAACATATATTCCTGAAAAAGTTAAGTAATACTAAAATGGTGCTTAGCGAAGTTTTAATCACGTACTGGCGTTTGGAGAGTAGAAAATAATGGGCAGTATCAGATCGCTAAGATGCAGGGAATGCGGAAAAGAGTACGAGCCACAGTTCCGTTATGTTTGCGAAGAATGTTTCGGCCCTCTTGATGTCACTTACAAAGAGCTGTCAGTAAACAGACACACTTTTGAATCAAGGGAAAAGACCTACTGGCGCTATTTTGAGCTCCTTCCCATCGCTGATAAAAACAATGTTGTCAGCCTGAACGCCGGGCTCACACCACTGCAATTTGCAGACAAGCTTGGCGAGAAGCTCGGCCTCAAAAATTTGTACATCAAAAATGATTCTGTCAACCCCACTTTTTCGTTCAAGGACAGACCCGCCGGCGTCGCCGTGTCAAGGGCCAAGGAAACAAAACTAAAGGCGGTGGGCTGCGCGTCCACCGGCAACCTGGCAGCTGCAACTGCAGCACATGCGGCCAAGGCCGGATTGCCGTGCTACATTTTTGCCCCATCTGACATCGAACACGTAAAGATAGCGCAGGCGCTTTCGTACGGCGCGGAATTCGTCGCAGTGGAAGGCACCTACGACGACGCAAACAGGATCGCATCAATTATCGGCGACAAGAAGGGCATCGGAGTTGTCAACATCAACATGAG
>CBQWHN010000131.1:0-2256 GCA_967728685.1 uncultured Nitrososphaera sp. | reverse complement strand
TGTCAAGTGAAGGGTTCCTCGGCAGCAACATCGTGATGGACCTGACCCTTCGGACTAGCGATGGGGCAAACGCCGGCAACGTCCTCCTGGACGTAGTCCGGGCTGCAAGTGCCAAGAAGGTCACGGCCAGCAAGGTTTCTGAAGTGATAAGCGCCTATGGCTTCAAGAACCCACCCAAACAATTCAAGATCAGAGAAGCCTACTCTAATTTCGTCGACGCGTTTGCCTAGCTGATAATCTATTAATAACCATCATAGGGGTTATCTCGTATGGCAAAGATATTCGCTGACGTGAGCGAGAAAGAGATCACAAGAACCATTGCTGACATGTTCAATGAGACCATGAGGGAGTATACCGATTCTGACGTTATAATCATCGGCGCCGGCCCCGCCGGTCTTATCGCGGGCAGGGACCTGGCAAGAGCAGGTGTCCGAACGCTCATCATAGAGCAGAACAACTACATTGGCGGAGGGTACTGGGTAGGTGGATACATGATGAACCCGGTGACGGTAAGGGCGCCGGCGCAAAAGATATGGGACGAGCTGGGCGTGCAGTACAGAAAGATAAGTGATGGGCTTTATGCCACGTGGGGCCCAAACGCTTGCAGCAAGTTGATCAGTGCTGCATGTGATGCAGGCGTACGGTTCCTGCAATTGACAAAGTTCGATGACCTTGTACTCAAGAACAAGCGCGTCGGAGGCGTAGTGGTGAACTGGATGCCAGTGTCTGCATTGCCAAGGAACATTACGTGCGTTGACCCTGTCGCGATGGAAAGCAAGCTGGTGATCGATGCTTCCGGCCACGACTCGGTCGCAGTCAAGCGACTAATGGACCGCGGATACGTAAAGTGGAAGGGAATGGATCCGATGTGGGTAGAAGGAAGCGAGGACGCAGTGGTCAACCTTACCGGCGAGGTCTTTCCCGGCCTAATTGCAGCTGGCATGTCAGTAACTGAGACACACGGCCTCCCGAGGATGGGTCCAACGTTTGGCGGCATGTTACTGTCAGGCAAAAAGGCTGCAGAAGTTGCCCTTGGCAAGCTGAAGGAGATGCCAAATCCGCCACGGCTGAAGGCCAAGTAACCTTTTATTTTCACTCTTTCCTTTTTCCTTAGTTGGATTTTCGCTTTATCCATGTCTATGCAGATGTTTTTGCTGACGCCAAGATAGTGGCCTCTGAGATTACAAAGATTTTCCCGGATTGCATAACAGATGTCAGGCGGGCTTTCAAGCATGACGACCGCATCGAGCTAGCAAAGATAACAGATGTCAAGCAGCCGTTAGAAAGACAGCCAAAACAAACGAATGGCATGGTGCCGCTGTACGATGGCTTTGTACTACAGAGAATATTTGCAGAAGTACTCCCCGCCGCAGAAAGAGATCACGTACACATCTTGCTTACCAGCCTTTCGATGTGTACTTTCAGTGAGGATGATTGGCGCTACCACGCCCGCGCAGTTGTTTGCGGCACACCTTCAATCATTTCCGTGACGGGCATTGTGGAAGGGCCGGCAAAACCAAGGGAATTCTATCTCGCGCAGCTCGGAGGCATGACCGATGTCAGCTCCTTGAAAAAACGACTTGCCGGCAGGTTCATAGACTATGGCGACGACAGGATGACCGCAGTTGCCACATTCTATGCGCTGCAAGCGCTATTCTTCTTTGTCGCCGACGGAGAGCCCTTCTGCGACGACAAGGGCTGCAGGCTCTACAATGCTCACTGGCAGGAGGAATTGATAGACCTGATTGAAAAAGGAGCATTCTGTGCTCATCATGAACGAATGGTCAATAAATTTAACAACAATAGATCGGCCAAGCACTGAAGTCTTTAGCCGCAAGTAATACTAGAATGAATTTTTTAAGTGTTCAATACAGTTTCCTTGGAATTCATGTGTGATTTTGATATTTGTACCTGCTCCGAACGGATTATTAAGAGGTGATGAAATTGTCACCTTGTACTTGTCCGAAAAACAGTCAGGCTCCGGCAACCAGAAGCATTACGACGTATTGATAATTGGCTCCGGCCCGGCAGGATATACAGCTGGTGTCTACACTTCAAGAGCCAAGCTCTCCACGCTAATCATCTCAGGAACGCTGCCCGGTGGTCAACTCATGACCACGAGCGAAGTTGAAAACTATCCCGGGTTCCCAAACGGCATATTCGGCCCTGAGCTCATGATGAACATGCGTCAGCAGGCGGAGAGGTTTGGAGCAGCAATTGTTGACGACGAGGTCATCAGCGTCGACTTTAAGAAAA
>CBQWHN010000130.1:0-2256 GCA_967728685.1 uncultured Nitrososphaera sp. | reverse complement strand
CGGCAGGCTTGGGTCGCTTGCCACAAGCGGGTCGTGGACGCGGATCTCTTTCACTTTTAACTTTTTCAATTCTTCAATTATCTTGTAGGTGGGAGACATACGTGTGTCAGACACGCCGCCCCGGAATGCGAGACCAAGAAGCGCAATAGTGGATTGTGAAACGTCCGTCCCATTAATCAGTTTCACACCCTGGTCAACGCAATAGGCCGGCATCGAGTCGTTGACGTTCCTTCCAAGCCGGGTGATGTTGCACTCAATCTTGTTGATATCTGCGGTGTGGAGTATGAATTGTGAGTATACTGGTATGCACGCGCCGCCGACTCCAGCTCCTGGCTTATGTATTTGACAGAATGGCTGCGAGTTGGCCGCTTCCCTTGCTTCCCAAAAGTCCACCCCTACCTTTTCACAAAACTTGGCCAATTCGTTTGCAAGGGCAATGTTGACATCACGGTAGACTCCCTCAAGGAGCTTCTCTGTCTCCGCGGTTCTCAAGCTGCTCATACCGATAACGCCTTTCTTTGCAATTAGCGAATACAGCTTGCTTCCAATTTCCAGGCTCTTTGGGCCTGCACCTGCAACGACAGCAGGGTATCTTTCTTCAATGTCCTCGATAGCCCTGCCTTCGTAGATCCGTTCCGGGTTGTATACCATGTAAAAGTCGCGCTCGACTTTCAGCCCGCTTTCCTTCTCTAGGACCGGCAGAATTACGTCCTCTGACGTGCCAGGCGGCACGCTCGGGTTGAGCGATACAATGTCGCCCTTTTTCAGACCGCGCCCGATTGCAGACGCAACCTGCTTTATCGCCGCTAGGTCTGCAGAAAATGAATCGGTGAGCAATACAGGGACGCATATCAATTTTATATGAGCGTCCAGTGATGCCTTCACAAGATCGTCGTAAACATGAAACTTCTTATCCTTAATGCCCTTTGAAAATGCCTCGTTCACTCCAGGCTCTGGCACATGAGTCCTTCCCTTCCTTGCGTTTTCAAGCACCTTAGGAGACTTGTCGACGCCTAGAACGTGCGCGCCGGCTCGGAGCCATGCAGAAGCAAGAGAAGATCCCACGTGCCCGAGGCCGTAAACCGCGATCTTGAATTCGCCCGATCTGACCTTTCTTGCGAGATCTGAATTGCCATTGTACTTGCTGGCGGAAACTGCCTTTGCTTTGCCGGGCTTCATATTGCGCTAACATATAGTTCCTGTTCATATATTAGAGTTGATTTTGGTATCTCACAACACAGGTTAAATTCTTGAAGTTTCCAATACCGCGTAATTGCCCACGGTGCCAGTAGCAGTCAGGAAATTCGCCGAGAGCATTCCGCATCCAATAGCATTGATTGGCTGCCGCGTGTCAGAAATGTCGCTCGAGTGTTGCGAGTTCGATCTGGCCGTGTTTGCGCCTGCTAGCCAAGACAACCAGGTCATGCACGTGGACGGCCTCGCATTCGAGCTCTTGCATCTGGCGGGGCCGGCAAGAAACTACATCGTTGATCTGGGCGGAATGCAAGTGCTCAAGGACACCAACAAGTTCGAACTGTCGTCAGCCGTCAGGGGTATTGCGCCGGAAAAATACAGAAAGGCACTATCTGCCGCAGGCAAAAAATCATTGATCAGCTCACTTTTTTTCCAGCAAAAAATGCGACAGGCCAAACACCCGACGGTGGCCGCCATGTGGCTCAAACTTGCGGCTTACGAATTCATGGGTGGGATGCTTGCACTGTCTCAAAGCAGACCAATGCCGTTACACGAGCTAGAGCAGGTGAGGCGGGCCGATGCAGGTAGCATGGCAGAAGGGGTTGAAGTCGCACTTGAATGCATCGGGATTGAGAGGGCCACCCGCCCGGCGATATCACGATCGGTCAATGCCATCAAGGAGCTAAAATCAAGGGACTACGACAGAAATCTTTTTGTTTCAAAAGTAAATCATCTGCTTGGCCGCAGCATGTTAGCAGATTCATACTACTATGCCGGCAAGGTTGCTGCAAGAAACCTTGTAGGCAGGAAAGAGCTATTCTACAGCCAATATACAAAGCTGGTCAAGCTTGCGCTCGACCTATCAAGTGATATGCAGCATCTTGAAAAGCTACGAAAGCTCCTGTTTAAGGCCGCAAATGGCGGCCTAAAAAGTTGATTATTTTCGCTTGACGGTCAGCAACGGTGGCGCTCCGTACCTGCTGCTAGTTCTGGCCCGAAGTTTTGCTTTGTACTTCAGATTCCTCGGCTTTGTTCGCAGTCTATAGCCGCAACATGGACACC
>CBQWHN010000129.1:0-2361 GCA_967728685.1 uncultured Nitrososphaera sp. | reverse complement strand
ATCGTCGGAAGTTTCATGACATCGGTCCAAAAGCTAAACATCTTGTTCATCTGTTCTTGAGTAAACCCTTGTAAATCCTTGGTATTTTCAGCCATCAGACTTCACTTTGATAACACTTATAAAATCCGTCGACAGGCTATTATAGTTTCTCGATATGGAATTTACATTAAATATATGATATTAATATGAAATTTATATTCACAATTGCATGATTAACATTCTTTATATCCGGAAAATGGATAAAGACTAGCTGCGGTCGACAATGGGCTGTCAGTCCTAAAGAATAGCTTCCAATAAACATTTTATAAAGGATCGGGTCGCCTTTCTGATGCCCATGCAAACTGTTGGCAAAACAGTTTCCCGAGCGGGCTCGTAGCTCAGCATGGATAGAGCGCCTGCCTTCTAAATTCTATTGGAGAGAGCCGGAAGTCGTGGGATCGAAGCCCACCGGGCCCGCTTTTCCAAGCAAGGCGAACGCGCCGCCTGCCGCGTATGCGATTGCGATTAAAATCCTTGACAGCATCAGCGCGATGTCTTGATGAGTTACAAAAAGCGAGCCGTCGATAATGACTGCGACTGGTACTGCTATTAACGAAATCGCCGCGACTATCAGCTGCTCGCGGTTATCCGCATTGCTATACTTCTTTATCAGCAAATAAGTCGACAGGTTGCCAAGCCCGATGCCAAGCAGGATAAGGTACTGGTAGAATGACGGAAAGGCAGCTATCGCTGCAAACGGTCCTGCCCAGCAAAAGCCATTGAGGGCCTTTGCACCAGCTGACCATTTTATGCTCGTCTTCATTCTGCCCCGGATCGCCGGCGCAGCTTTGCGGAACCTAGCAGCGCCAGTGCCAAACACTGCGCCAAAACATCCAAGCCAAATGATGGCGTAATAGTAGAGTGGGAGGTTGTTGATGTACGCGATCTCGCTGATGATAGAAGCTGCACCAACTGCTATCGATACACATACAAAGAGAAATCCAAAAGCTCGGCGCGTCTCTGCTGATGGGTCCTGCAACAATACAGGTGGATGCAAAAGCTAATTTAAATCAAAAGTTGCAAAGGTCACTTGGCCTTGCCGCTTACCCTTGTCCACTTTGCCATCGCACCAGCCGCCGTGACCCACTCTGTGACAGTAAAATAGACTGGCACGTTTGCATCTTCGATTCGCTCAGAAATCTTTTTCGTGAACGGGCCTCCCATAGCTCCAATCAAAATCGGCTTTTTCTTTTGTTTCTGGAACGACGCGAGAACATCAACAATTGTCTCTTCAAGCGGGTCGTCTTGGAAGACGAACCACGGCATGACAATGTCGACGTTGGGGTCGTCCATGAATGTCTGTATTGCAAATCTGTAGTCGTCCGCGTTCGCAGAGCCGGTGATGTCGGACGGGTTGCCGCTCTGGATTACATACGTTGGCGGGTAGTGATCCCTGAGCGATTTCTTGCTCTGCTCGGTCAGCTCTGCCATTTGCAATCCGAGCCTTTCAAACTGGTCTATTGCCGCGATGATAGGTCCTGCGCCGTTCGTAACCATTGCAACCCTTCCCCCATTTGGCACTGGCTGCCATGTGAGTGCCTTCAGCGCAGCAGTCAGCTCTTCATAGCTGTCAACTGAAATGATGCCTGCTTGGTCGAGCGCTCCCTTGACGACTCCGTACGAGCCACCAAGCGATCCTGTATGCGACGCTGCCTGCTTGGCACCCCTTGTAGTCCTGCCGTTCTTGAACACGACTATTGGCTTGCGCCGCTCCTTGATCACCTTCCTCGCGGTGTGCATGAACTTGCGACCGTCACCAAGGCCCTCGACGTAAAGGCCAACAACTTTCGTCTGCGGGTCTTCTGACAAGTACCAGATCATGTCAGCTTCGTCGACGTCTGACCTGTTGCCGTATGATATCATTTTGCTCATACCAAACGTGTCAGAGCTTTCCATGAACGCGATGCCGACGGTGCCGCTTTGCGACAGGAACGCGACATTGCCATTCTTAGGGCGTAGCATCCTCTCATGGCCCTGGAAAGCGCAGTCAAGGCGATTCTCGCCGTTGAACATGCCGATGCAGTTGGGGCCAATGATCCTTATGCGCAGCTGCTTAGATAGCTCCTTTATCTGCGCTTCAATCGCGGCGCGCTCTCCTCCAAGCTCCTTGCCTCCGCCGGAAATCACAACGAAATTGTGTATCCCTTTCTTTGCTGCTGACTTGAGCAGGTCCGGCACGAATTTCAGGTCGACTGTGACGACAACAAGCTCAATCTTTTCCGAAATATCGTCTAGGCTCTTGTACGCCTTGATGCCCATGATTTCTGGATAGCCCTTTGCGTTGACTGGAAACACTCTGCCCTTGTAGTCATGTTTGACCAT
>CBQWHN010000128.1:0-2379 GCA_967728685.1 uncultured Nitrososphaera sp. | reverse complement strand
TACCTGATAGTGTGGACCACAATGCCATTTACGATTGTAACAGACGAAATGGTGGGCACAAACCCCAAGGCCGATTACAACTATGTTCGCGTCAATAGCGAAAAATGGATAGTGGGAGCCGAAAGGAGGGAGGAACTGATGAAGGAGCTGCGCATTGAAGATTATGAAGTCGAAAAAACAATCAAGGGGAACGAGCTTGACGGTAGGCATTACGTACATCCACTGCTACACATGATACCGGGGTTGGCAGAGCTCGCAAGTACCGGCTCGATCCACTTTGTAGTTGCTGAAGATTTTGTCGACACCGCCACTGGCAGCGGCCTCGTACACCTCTCGCCGGCAAACGGCGAAGAAGACTTTGAGATAGCTGCAAAGAGGAACGTCCCTATTTTCGTGCCAATAGACGACAGGGTGGTTTTCACCGAAAAGGCAGGCGCATTCAAAGATCTCTTCGTAAGGGACGCCGACATGAAGGTCGCGCAGGCAATGAAAGAGGCTAATGCGTCTATCAAGCTAGGTAAGATAAAGCACCAGTACCCTACTTGCTGGCGATCCCACCACAAGGTAGTATGGCTTGCCCGGCGCGAGTATTTCTACATCATTGAAAAATTGGGCGACAAGCCCCTGGAAGCCGCGAGGAACGTGGAATACTTTTTTGAACCGCCAAAGAATAGGTTTATCGAAATAATCCGGGAGCAGCACCCTTGGTGCATATCCCGCGAGCGCGTCTGGGGCACCCCGCTTCCGGTTTGGTCCTGCGGCAAGTGTGGTCACAAAGACGCTCTCTTCTCAAGGGCGGACATAATAAAAAAAGCGATCGAGCTGCCAGACGGGCAAGAATTTGAGCTCCACAGGCCTTGGATCGACAGGATCAAGATAAACTGTGAAAAGTGCGGCGCAACGATGCAACGCGAGCCGTTTGTCCTTGACACCTGGCACAACAGCGGAGCAGCCCCATACGCGTCGCTTACCGACCAGGAATATAACGAACTAATCCCGGCAACGTTTCTGACAGAAGGCATCGACCAGACAAGAGGATGGGCCTACACTCTCCTGATGGAAAACGTCATCATGAATCAAGCGGGCGTCGCGCCATTCCAGTCATTCCTATTCCAAGGGCACGTGCTTGACGAAAAGGGCAACAAGATGAGCAAGAGCCTCGGCAATGTCATTGAAGCGCGCGCTCTGTTAAGCGATAACCCTGTAGACCTAGTCAGGCTGTATTTCATGTGGAAGTCATCTCCCATTGAATCACTGAACTTTAGTCTTGACGAGATGAAGACAAGGTCGTATCAGATCTTGAGCACGCTTCACAACCTGCACGTCTACTTTAAGCAGAATAGCGAATTTGATAAATTTGATCATGACAAGCACAATCTTGAGTGGGTCAAGGACAGCAACCTGCTTGGGCAGACCGAAGTTTGGCTACTATCCAAATTGCAAGGATTGATAACGGAAGTCACCGATTCTTTTTCGCGCTGCCGCTTCCACGAGGGTGCAAAAGCGATCGATGAATTCATAATCAACCACCTTAGCCAGACGTATGTTCCCCTAACTCGCAACATAATTTGGGATGACAGCGCCGAGAACCTTGACAGACGCCTTGCAGTATATTCGGTTATAGGCCATGTGCTGATGCAGCTCGACATCATGCTCCACCCGCTATCGCCTTTCATTACAGAATACCTCTACCTCACATGCTTTGGGAAGAAATCGAGTGTCTTGCTGGCAAGCTGGCCGGGGCACGACGAGAAACTCGTGAACGTCAAAGTCGAATCGGCATTTGACATGATAAAGGAAATCGTGTCGCTTGCCAACGCCGCCAGGAACCTTGCCGGCCTTAAGAGGCGCTGGCCTATTAAACAAGTCATGATCTGCGGCCATAACGTGAAGTCGCTAGACATCGAAGGCGTTTCAGATGCTCTCAAAAGTCAACTAAACACTGGGCAATACAAGCTGGTAGAAATTGCCGCCGGTTCGCAAATTGAGAAGGTAGTCGGCATGCTTGACAGCAAGATGCCAATTTCATTCAGCGTGGCACTTGTGAGAAAGAACGTTGCGTCAAGCGTCAAGGCTGACATTGGCAAGGTGTCCCAGGCATTTGAAAGCGCCGACAAATTATCGGTTCTCAACTCGCTCCGATCAGGTAGCTATTCGCTTGCCTATGACGGCAAGACCGTTGACCTGTCGCCTTCTGATCTCGAGATCACTTACAAGGCATCCGAAGGCTATTCATCATCCGAAAGAGATGACCTCGTCGTCTTCATCTCAACCACGCGCGACAAGGACTTGATAGCCAAAGGGCTTCTAAGAGACCTGGCAAGGCATCTCCAGCAGCTGCGCAAGGAGCGGCAGTACAACCCCACAGACATTCTCAAT
>CBQWHN010000127.1:0-2932 GCA_967728685.1 uncultured Nitrososphaera sp. | reverse complement strand
GACGAAATAGATCAGCTTTCCAAGACCATAAACGAACACAGCGCTGAACAAAAAAACGTCATGTTTCAGTTCAACAAGGCGATGAACAACTTTGCGGCTGAGCGATCGCTTGAAACCTGCCTCGACGCTTTGAACCTGTCAATGCAGCTTGCGAACATCAGGGGGAAGTTGGCCGAGTCGTATGAGTACTACGCAAGGACGCTCGAGCGCGAAATAACAAGATTAACCAAAAAGCCCTAGTCCGGTACCGGGATCGGCATCGTCAGTTTTTGGAACTCCTCAAAAAGTGCATAGCCCGACCTTTCATTCAGAAAAAGCAAGAACATTCCCTCGTCCATCAGGTTCTCGAGAGCCACACTCAACTCCTCCATCTTTACAATTGCCATGTATGATAGCGAATCCGTGACGAGCATCATGTTTGTATTTTCATAATTGTCCAGAAGGTCGTACAGCATTGATTCAAGCAGGCCCAACAGGCCAGTATCATGCCGGTCTATTTTTGGCCGAAAATATGTTGCGATGGTTTCCGGGTTATCGCGGGTCTTGGATCCCACCAGAAGCGAGTTAAAGATCCGTTCGCCCTGATCAAAGACCTTATTTTCCTTCAGCTCGTCATAGCCGTTCGACGTAAAGAAATCTTTGCAACCCTTTATCAGCTGCGCTTCCGTCATCCAGCCACTCCGGCCCTCGTTCATGCGGGCAAAGAACGTCCTTGCTCCAATCATCCGCGTCAAGTCATGCTTGACTGCAACCTAACTTACTTTAAAGTTACTGGAACACAATGCGGTTTCTGATGCTCCCAAGCTTTTCTATCGTAATTTCGACGACGTCACCGTCCTTAAGATATCTCGGCTCTTTCATCGACATTGCTACACCTGCAGGTGTGCCTGTCGAGATGATGTCGCCAGGTTCGAGTGTCATGGTTCTGCTCAGTATCGATATTATCCTTCTGATAGGAATGACCATGTTGGAGCTGGATGAATTTTGCCGCACCTCGTCGTTTACCTTGGTGACTATCTTGAGGTTCTGCGGGTCTGCGACTTCATCCTTGGTTGTTATCCAAGGCCCGCAGGGCGCAAACGTATCAATTCCTTTGCTGCGCGTGAACTGTTTGTCCTTAAACTGGATGTCGCGGGCAGAAACATCATGAAGGATCATGTAGCCAAAGACCGAATCAAGCGCTTTGTCCTCTGCAACTTTTTTTGTAACCTTTCCAATGACCACTGCAAGTTCGGCTTCGTAATCAAGGCGAGATACAAATGATGGGCAGATGACATCTTTGTAAGGGTCGTTGAGGGCTGTTCGGGGTTTCATGAATATCACCGGTTCGTCTGACGGAGTGAGCCCTGCGTCGCGGCTGTGATCATAATAATTGAAAGCAAGGCAAATTATTTTGGGCGGATTTGGTATGGGCATCAATAGTTCGATGTCTCTCAACTTCTGGTCATACTTTAGTTTGCTCTTGTGCTGCCTGACTTCGTCAAGCCAGCCCCTGAACATAAAATCCTTGATGTTTGGGGGAAGAGGTATGCTTGTCTGCTTTTGTATTTCCGCCTTTGTGATAATGAACTTGCCATCGTTGGAAACAATGCCGTACGTCTCCTTTACCTTGCTGTCCCTTATTCTAGCTACCTTCATTGTCATTACCTGTGCGTCATTATTGCGGTTTGACTGTCGTCGATCCTGCAGAACCCAAATCTCACGAACTGGACCTGTGCATCCGGCTTCAGGCAGGACACGAAAGATTCTGCAAACCCCCGCGCAATTTCGAGGCTGTTCGTGTTGTACTCTTCACCTATGTAGAGTACCTTGGGAATCATTACCTTGTACTCAACTATATCATTCTTTGCAATCCACTGTATCTTGGGCATGGACTGACGAATTTCGTTGCCTCCAACTTCAGCAGTTATAGATAGGGCGCCGTTTCTCAAATCAACACCTAATATCTTGATATTGTATAGCTCGATGAGCCTGATCTCTACGCCCGCCTTAAGGTTGGCCGCGTCGTCACCGGGGATATAGAGCGTGTCTCCTGCCTTTACCTTCCTTGTCCCAAGGCGCGCGTCTGTGGGGTGATTCTTGAGCATAACCTCCATTTCCTGTGCACCCTTCACTCGCACTTCCGCGGGGTTCTTTACGAAAAACAGCCTAGGCGATACGGGGTCGATTATTTTCCTGTTAAACGCTTCGAGAGTCTCGAACGGCGGCTTGGTTTCTGCAAGCGTAAATCCAAGTGACAGCACAAACTTGCGTATGGCCTCCGGCACGAAGCCTCTTTTCCTAAAGGCGGCAAGCGTTGGGAGCCGCGGGTCGTCCCAGCTCTTTATTGTGCCGTTGTCTATCAGTGGCCTTATCTTTCGCTTTGATACCGGAATCCCTTCGAATTCGAGCCTAGAAAACTCGATGAGGTACGGCTTCCTTAGTTTCAGTCTTTCGAGTATTGCAAAGTATAGCGCATTACGTAGTTCGTATTCCTTTGTCCTCATGGCATGCGTAACGCCGTCTAGGCTGTCTTCTATAGGCGCCGCAAAGTCGTACATTGGCCAGACTCGCACTTTATTTCCCAGCTTGGGATGGTCGGCTTCTATTATCCTGAATAGCGCTGGGTCGCGCATCGCGGTGTTCTGGTCGGCCATGTCGCCTTTGAAGCGCACGATAGCTTCATTCTGGCCGTACGCGCCACCAAACATTTTCTCGACTCTCTCGAGCGCGGTTGCCGGGTCTCGCCTGCATTCGCACGGAAGACCCTTTGCGCGCAGGTCGTGTATAGTGTCATGACTGCAAGTGCAAACATATGCGCCATCCAGCTCGATCAATTTCCTGCCGTAGTTGTTCAAAAGGTCGATATCGTCTGAAGTGTTCTTGACAATGTCCGGCTTGACCCCGAGCCACTCCAACCCTTCGGCAATGGCGTCATAATATTCCAGCTTTT
>CBQWHN010000126.1:0-2989 GCA_967728685.1 uncultured Nitrososphaera sp. | reverse complement strand
GGCTAGACGTCGGCGTACATCGAGAACTCATGTGGGTGGGGCCGCACTGCGATCTCGACGTGCTCCTTCTCTTCATGCTCCACTATCCTGTCTATTGTTTCGCTGTCAAATATGGGCTTCAGGAAGGCACTGTCACTTTCCAGCTTTTCATACGCTTCCCTGAGGCTTGCGGGCAGCTGCGTGATTCCAAGCTCGCGCCTCCTCTTGGGGCTCATCTTGAAAATGTCTTCGTTCACCGGGTCACCGATCTCCTTCTTTTTCCTGATGCCTTCGAGGCCGGCTGCCAAGATGGCTGAAAATGCAAGGTACGGGTTGCACGATGGGTCCGGTGCCCTGAACTCTATTCGCTTCAGGTTGGCAAACTTCTGTCCCTTGTAATGCGCAGGGATCCTGATTATTGCTGATCGGTTGCCGGTGCTCCACGCGACATAAACAGGCGCCTCATAGCCGGGCACAAGCCTCCTGTACGAATTGGTTGTGGGCGCCACGATAGCTGCTAATGCCTGGGCGTGCTCTATGATGCCGCCGCCAAAATAACGCGCAGTCTGCGACATTTCCGCGTATTCGTCGCCAGAATCATAGAACAAGTTCTTGCCCTTGTTCCAGAGGCTGACATTAACGTGCATACCGGAGCCATTGTCAAGTGCTATGGGCTTTGGCATCATGGTCGCAATCATGTTGTGCTTTTTTGCAATGTTCTTGACGATGTACTTGTAGCTCTGCACACCATCAGCAGCGTTGACTAGACTGTCAAAGCGTATGTCGATCTCGCACTGACCGGCCGTCGCAACTTCGTGGTGGTGCGCGTCACACACTATGCCAAAGTTGTTGGTAAGCACGTCGACGCACTCGTTGCGGTACTCCATCAGGGTGTCGCCGGGGGCGCTTGGCAAATAGCCCTCCTTCAGCCGGAGAGCATAGCCCACGCTGTCAGTCGACCACGGAGCCTCTTTTGACGCAATATGGTAGCTCTGTCCCTGGTACGGTGTCATAGTATTTACTTCAAGCTTGTCAAAGACGAAAAACTCCACTTCGGGTCCCCAGTAGGACGTGTCAAAGCCCTGATCTATGACATACTTTTCAGCCCGCTTGGCTATGCCGCGAGGGTCGCGGGGGAATGTATCGCGCTTGCTCCCTCCACTCAGGATGTCGCATATCAGTCTTGCAGTAGGCGTCCCGATCCACGGCACGGTTGCAAACGTGGCCGGGTCGGGCCTTATGATTAGATCGGATTCGTGAATCTCGGTGAAGCCGCGAATAGAGGATCCGTCAAGCTTGGGGAGGCCGTCGGTAAAATCCTCAAGCCGGAACATCTTGGAATCTATCGTGGTGTGGTGGAACCGGCCGAAGAGTCCGGTGAACTGGAGATCAAGAAACTTGATTTCGTCATCTTTGAGCCGCCGCATCACTTGATCTGCAGTAAATGTTAATGGTTCGATCTCGCCGTCAATCAATTTATAAGGCAACTGAAATACCCCAACAGTAGGCACTAAAATCCTAAAATTTAAGTCTTGTCAAGTGATATGAAATGTCAACAGCTGGGACGCAAAATCGCAGCGAAATGAACGCGGGGGACAGTGACCACCTCGCACTCAAGGAGGTTTACAAGCTTTTGAAAAAGGAAATTGAAACGCCGTCATTGCAGGCGATAGAGCTGGACACTTTCAAGAAAATAGCCACGGTGCTTGGCAACCTGAAAGGGCAAGGTTACGAAGGCGTTGAGGCAAAGATGAGGGATCGTATGACGGAACTGATGTCGCAGGCAGCTCGATTATTGATAGAGGCTAGGCAAGCCAAGATTCGCTCGGGCAAGGAGACGCTTGACTACTCCAAGCTCACCGACGAGGAGAAGTATGTCCTTGACGGCAAGCGCGTGTCTGAGGGAAGGGTAAGCGAGGTCATCGCCGCTACAGTCAAGGGAAGACCAAAAGTGCTCGAGTCTATTTCTGGAAGGATGCGTTCAAAACAAATAGTAATCAGGTTCCTTAGGGCAATAGAAGCGTTCGTTGGGGTTGACATGAACAAGTACGGCCCCTTCCAGCAGGAAGATGTTGCATCATTGCCATTTGAAAACGCACGCTCGATAATTGAAGGCGGCGCAGCAGTAGAAGTGCACGTGGAATAAGCAAATAAATACCTATTTTGCGATCTTTTAGCTGTTGCCTCATCTGGGCATTGACATAGATCAATACATCCTGCTCACCATCTATCCCGCTGCAGCGTTCTTTGCCATTGGATACATTGCCAAGAAAACACACATACACCCAGGAACATCATATCTTTTGCAGGCGATAACATGCATAGCGTTTGCAATCGCCTACGTTTTTGCAGTTCCAAACGGTGGCGCGCAGGGGCTTGCAATAGTGCTCGGGATGTTTGGCGCCCTCTTGTTGTTCATGGCGAGGAAACAAAAGATACAGCGGCAAGAACAGAGCACCTAACGCGAATTTAGCATCTTGTTCGCACGCTCGATCCTACTATCCATCAGACCCTCGATCCAGGTATGGAACTCGCGCTCGGCCACTTCAAAGCTGCAATTATTCTTGCTCATGTATTTCTGGGTAAACTTCACCTTGGTCCACAGGTAGGCCAGCTCGTCACTGTCATCGAGGCTCATGAGCACACGACTATAGAGATGTACACATGATACTTAAGTTTGACGCCTATTGGCAAAAGCATATTACAACGTCCAAAACTGAATGATGACAGAATGATTAGAGGCAAAGTTGCGATTATCACGGGGGCAAGCAGCGGCATAGGCTACGCCACTGCACTCGCATTGTCGAAAGCCGGTGCCAAGATAGCGGCAGGCGCAAGGCGAACCGACAGGCTTGAATCTTTGCACAGCGAAATCGTCAGAAAAGGCGGAGAAATTCTTACCCAAAAGCTTGATGTCAGAAAAAAATCAGATTGTGACGCTTTTGTTGATGCTGTCATCGACAAGTGGGGCGCCGTGGATATTCTGGTCAACAACGCTGGCCTCATGCCG
>CBQWHN010000125.1:0-3012 GCA_967728685.1 uncultured Nitrososphaera sp. | reverse complement strand
GCCAAGCCAGTGGATAAAGAGCAACAACCTGAAGAAAGGCTACATATTGCAGGTCGACATCAACCGTGACAACTCAATCTCGATTTTTCCATCAGAAGACATGGCAGAGGAGGCAAAAGAAGTGACCATTCCGTACTCGCCTGCGTCGATGGACAGTCTTGTCAATCAGGTGTATGGCGCATACCTTCTCGGGTACGACACGATCCGCATCAAGGCTAGCTCGCAGATTTCATTTGAAGACACCGATAGGATCAAAAAAGCAATGCGAAAGCTCGTTGGCCTTGAAATTGTCGACGAAGACGGCTTCCACATTTCAGCGCAATTCCTGCTAGACGCAAATACGCTTGACGCGGAAAAGATACTACGGCGCATGAGCGCGATTGTTGCCGGCATGTACCGCGACCTGCTTGAGGCGATCAAGTCGAAGGAGAACAGCATACGCAGGGTGATAAGCGGTAGAGATGACGAAGTCGACCGGCAGTACTTTTTGCTCGTCAGGCTCATTCGCAGCGCCATGATGGACCAGAAATTAGCAGGCAAGCTCAACCTGAGCAACATCGACATTCTAGACTACAGGATCGCGGCCAACCTGCTAGAAAGCGCCGGCGATTACATAGTTGACCTTGCAGCTACAATACAGGATTTTTCACGAATCAGGATCGTTGATGAAATAGCGGAGGCTGGTGCCCTTGTGGAAAAGATGCAGGAAAAGTCAGTCGCTGCGTTCGTGAACAAGAACAGAGCAGAGTCAAACGTGGTTGTCAAGACGTACAACAGGTTCAACGAGATCATAGACTCGATCAAGAACAACGCAGAGTCGAAAAACCCCGAATCGGCTATTGCTGTGCTCAACCTGACCTACTCTATGGACAAGATAGCAAGATGCTGGGTCGACGTTGCAGATCTGGTTAAGCCTGTGCACCTCACAGCGCCACTCAAAAACGCATAATTACAAAGGGCGGTTATTTCAGCCATGGTCCACGATCATGGCATAGAGAACGTCCTAGTGCTTCAGGGTGGAGGCTCACTTGGGGCCTTTAGCTGCGGAGTATTCAAGGCCTTTTCAGAGAGAAAGATTAAGATAGACATTATAGCTGGCACGTCTATCGGCGGGGTAAATGCCGCGATAATCGCCGGCAGTAAGAACGAGCGCCCTGAAGTTGCGCTGGAACAATTCTGGTTGGAGCTTGCTGAAAGTTCAATCGATCTGGAGCCACCCTGGCAGCCAGCGACCGGCGATGGATCCAGAAGCTACTACAGCCAATACTACGAGCAGGCAAGCACATCGCTAAAGCATGTGCTGTCGTCCTACAGCTCGGCAGTGTACGGTAACAAGCTAATGTTTCTGCCGAGGTGGATGCCAGAATATTCGGCGACCGATCCGCAATATTTCCGGCCAGACAGGTGGACCTATATTTACGATCACTCGCCTCTGGCATCAACGCTCGAAAAATACGTTGACTATGCCAAGCTCAAGCCAGGAGGGAACCCGAACGCGCGTCTAATAATAACTGCGGTTAATGTCCTAACAGCGGAACCGCTGACATTTGACAGCTCGCGGCAGCAGATAACGGTCAAGCACCTTCTTGGCACTTCTGGCTATCCCCTATACGGCTTTCCTTGGGTCGAGGTTGATACGGGAGTGTACGCGTGGGACGGAAGCCTACTTAGCAACACGCCCCTGAGGGAAGCGATAGACGCGGCGCCGACTATCCACAAGCGAGTCTTTATTGTCGAAAACTATCCAAAGAAGATCGAAAGGCTGCCACAGAACCTGCCGGAAGTGTACCACCGGGCGCGGGACATCATGTTCAGCGACAAGACTGCACACAACGTCAAGATGTCAAAAACGATAACGCGATACCTGCAGTTCATCGAAGAACTGTATGAAATAGTGGAAAGCAACCTTGAAGTCTCCAAGATAGACAAGCAAACGCTGGAAAGCATACACAAGAAATACCAGAAGATAATTAAAGAGCATGGGGCAGAGATTCGGAAAATAGCCTACATCACAAGAGAAGAGCGGTTCCCATACCTCTACGAGAACACCGATTTTTCGCCTGCCGGGATAAAGAGCCTGATAAAAGAGGGAGAGTCAAAGACAAAGCAAATCCTGCAAAAGATGGGACTCTAGACGACCAGCCCTTTTCTGTCTATTTCCACTTCAAAGGACTCGTATCCTGCTGCATCTGCGCGGGATGCTATCTTGCCGCCGTCCTGCCTGCTCGCTGCAAGAGCAATAACTGCACCACCACCGCCGGCGCCTGTTATCTTTGCTCCGAGCGCTCCGGCCTTGCTGCAGATTTCTATCAGTTTGTCAGCCTCATAATGCGAAACTCCGATCTGGCGGAGAATCATCTGGTTTTCATTCATAAGCGCACCCAATTCATCGCGCTTACCTGACGCTATTGCGCCTTGTGCCTGCGCGCAAATGCTTGCAGCCTGTTTGGCAAGGCTCTGAAAAAGAGATTCATTTCTATCCTTGAACTTCTTGACATCTGCCACGATTTCACCAGTAGAATGCCTGACTCCCGTGCTTGCAATGACAAGGGCAAGCCGGCCTTTCGCCCGTATCTTCTTGAAGCCTTTAGTCTTGCTGTAGTATATCAACCCGCCAAACGTGCTCACGTAGCAGTCAGCGCCGGAAGAATTCTTGTGTATAAGCCGCTCTGACTCTATCGCCAGCTCGCATACCTTCTGCCTGCTGTACTTTTTCTGAAAGAGTGAATTCACCGCGGCCACGGTGGACACGCATGCCGCAGCTGAAGACCCGAGACCAATGCCCGGCGGGACGCCAGAAGAAATGGCAATCTTTATTCCTGTCTTTTTGTTTCTTGCAGCAAGGACCTGCATGACAGCGCTATAGAGGGGGTCCAATGTTGCCTTTGCTTCCATGTCACCTTCAGTTGCCTTGAAACCCAAACTGCTGTATTCGCCGGCGAACCCGATGTCAGACTTGATCAGAATCCTGTTCTCGTCAATCGTGTGGGCATCAACTACTATGCGCCTGTT
>CBQWHN010000124.1:0-3110 GCA_967728685.1 uncultured Nitrososphaera sp. | reverse complement strand
CTCGTCATTGGCGCGGAAAAGCAGAGGACGCAGTTTCGCCGGGGCGACGTGGCATATCTTACTTCAAATGGTTCGATATGTGTGTTTGTGCAAGATGCTGCAGTCCAGCCGATGAACCCGCTTGGCGTCATCACCAGCAATATTGAAGTCTTCGAGTCAAGCCAGCCCGGTGACGTAATGATTGTAAAAAAGCCTAATGCTTGACCGTCTGGTAGACCCTGTGGCCGCTATAGCCGCCGACTGGCGCTATCATACCTTTTTGCTCAAGTGATCTGATGAAAGCGTTCGCGACAGAAATTTTTACTCCAATGTTCCTTGCAAGCGCTTGGGTCGTTATCGACTTCATATTCTGTATGGCCTTCATGCCTATGGGCTCTTCAACCATCACGGCAAGCTTTTGCTTCTGCTGCGGCTTTGCCTTCTTCTTTTCCTCGGCAGCCGGCTTGATTTCTGCTCCTCCCGGCCCCACCTGGACAGTCTTGTCGGAAGAGCCAATCGACTTTTTCTTGTTGCCTCCCATGTCTTTGTTTCCTAGCTTGCACCCCTTTAATATTCATTCAGATAAACTTTAAGCGCCCAAGAGGTAGAGCTGGAATACCTTGGACTTCGCACCTGTTGTAGAGGCATTTGAGCAAATGGAGCAGACGTCCCGCAGGCTTGCGCTTACTGATTACCTTGTCGCCGTTCTAAAAAAAACGCCTCCTGCAATTATTGACAAGGTGACCTACCTAATCCAGGGTAAGCTCTACCCAGACTACGAAGGGATAGAGCTTGGAGTGGCAGAAAAAATGGTCGTCAGGGCCATCGCGAGCTCGTCAGGTAAGGACCAGTCCCAGATAGAACGCATCTACAAAAAGACTGGCGACCTTGGCGACGCGGCGGGCGAGGCAATGAAGTCAAAAAGCCAGTCAACTCTCTTCTCAGAGCCCATGACTGTCGAACGAGTGTATTCTACATTTGACAGGGTGGCGCGGACTGCAGGCCCGGGTTCGCAGGAGACAAAGTTGCGCCTGATAAGCAGTCTGTTGAACGACTCGACAGCTGCGGATGGGCGTTACATAATAAAATTCATCATGGGGCAGCTGAGGCTTGGCATCGCCGATTACACAGTGCTTGACGCGCTGGCAATCGCGTTCACAGGCGACAAAACAAATAGGCAGGTGCTTGAAAACGCGTACAATGTTTCAAGCGACCTTGGCACAGTAGCAAGATTACTCGCCACAAAGGGGCTTAAAGCAGTTAGATCGATCAAAATAACTCTGTTCAAGCCCATTCGGCCGATGCTTGCCGAGCGCATCAGAACATCGGAAGAGGCGCTTCAGCGCATGGACGGCAAGGCAGCGGTTGAATACAAACTGGACGGCGAGCGAGTGCAGTTGCACAAGGGAAAGAATACGGTCGAGCTATTTTCAAGGAGACTGGAAAAGATAACTAGCCATTACCCAGACGTCGCATCTGCGGTCAAATCAATCAAGTCAGAAGTCATACTGGAAGGCGAGGTTGTTGCGATTAACTCGCAAACCGAAGAATACCTGCCCTTTCAAGAATTGATGCATCGCCGGCGCAAGTACGGCGTCGAGGAAGCGATGGAGAACTATCCTGTCGTCATGAACTTTTTTGACGTGCTCTACGCCGGCGGCAAGAGCAAGACAGAACTGACTTATATGGAAAGGAGAAAACTTCTCAAGAAGATAATCGATGGAGTCAAGGACAGCAAGGTCCGGCTAATAGAGCAGATGATCGCGATCAAGCCAGAAGAGATTGACCGGTTTATGGCAACCGCGATAGAGAACGGCTGCGAAGGAGTCATGATAAAACAGATTTCAAGTACGTACCGGGCCGGCGCACGGGGGTATGCGTGGGTCAAACTAAAGCGGGAATACAGGAGTGACCTTGCCGATACTCTCGACCTTGTAATCGTCGGCGCGCTTCACGGGCGAGGCCGGCGCACGGGCAAGTACGGTGCGCTTCTTTTGGCGGCGTATGACCAAAAAGCAGACATGTTTCAGAGCGTCAGTAAAGTAGGGACAGGCTTTACTGACATGCACCTCGAACAGTTCTATAAGCAGCTGGAGCAACATGTCATCAGCCAACGGCACGCTCGCGTCGAAACAGGAATGGATATGGATGTTTGGTTTGAACCCAGGATTGTGATCGAAGTCATTGCTTCAGAGATCACGTTGAGCCCGTCGCACACAGCGGCACTGAATGCACTTCGACCCGGATATGGTCTTGCGTTACGTTTCCCGAAATTCACCGGCAAGGTCCGCGACGACAAAAAGCCGGAGGACGCCACTTCCACCGAAGAAATAGTAGCGATGTACAAGAGACAGCTGAAGGTGGCCGGACCCTCACGCACCGAGGCAGAGGATGAAGCCTAGGGAATAGGAATGCCACCAAATATCAGTATTATCAGCACGACTACTATTATCGCTGCTATTATCAGGGGCACTATCAGTCGGAAGAATGCAAGCGCAATCACTACTATTGCCGCTATTATCAGGAGAGTCATGGTAGACCCTTCGTACGGCAGTATTTCTATCATCGCGACCTGCGACAGCAGGACGGCAAGGAGTACAACCAAGAGTTGCAATGTCGTCTCTGGCGCGATTATTATGACTGGCTAATAAAAGAACGCGGTAGCTTGTTTGCGAAAATAGGATTGGTGGATTCCTCTAGAAAAAACCTTCATCTAAACATATCTTGCCTTACCTTAGAGCCTGCTGCACAGGAAAAATAGATTAAGCAGGATGCAAATCCAGAAATCCGGATGAGAATTTCAGAGCTGTGCAAGATGATCGAAGACTCGATCCGCTCTGGCAGGTATCCGCTTGACGCAGACGTGCAAAGGAAACTTGCTACCGCGTTGGAGGTGATAAACAGATCAGATGGAGAAGACCTGAAGGGTAGCAATATCGCGATTGAAACTAGGGTGCATGAACTGTACGTCGTCAGCAACTACGTTCCTAACATCCAGCATCTGCCTGGCGTTATTGAGATGGATGTCATTGACTCATTCAAGATGATATGTCGCAAGCTGGAGAGACTTGATCATGGAATACAGGTGAAATAATTATCTTTTGTATAGCGGGTCGCCGGACCCTTTCATC
>CBQWHN010000123.1:0-3123 GCA_967728685.1 uncultured Nitrososphaera sp. | reverse complement strand
AGTATAGTTGCTCATCGCTTTACAGATGCCATGGATTTCCTTGCTTTATAACTTTGTCAGGAATTTTGCTCCGCCATTTCTTCAGGAAATCGATGTCCCGTTCTTTCTGCTTTTCACGAAGCTCGTCAGGTAGCATGACAGGTATCTCATCAATAATCGGGTAGTAGCGGCTACATTTTGTGCAAAAGAGCAGGCCCTCCTTGACCGTCTGGCCTTCCCCGACAATCTCGAACAATTCAAGTGGGTAGTGCTTGTCTATTGGACATGCAAGAATATCGAGCATTGATTTTTTCATTTTAGATCCAAATATACAGGCGAACCAGTATTACTTGACAGTATCGCTGCCTCGGCCACCCTTGTCACGTTTGTAGCGTCGGCTGCGGTCACCACTATCTTTGCCTTGCCTTCTATTGCATCTATGAAATTCTGTAGCTCTAGCGTTAGTGGCTCCTGAAACTGTTTGCGAGGCATTATTGTTGCTTCAGCGTGGTCTATCTTGATCTCTTGCGTCAAAAAGTCGCCGGTGATTATGCCATCGGTGCAGACGGCGCTAAAAGTCCTGACCTTCTTTGGAGTGAGCCAGTTGGATGCGATGATGGCGACCTTCTGCCCTTCAAACCCGAGCATGATTGTTGCGAAGTCTTCAAATGAATGGAAGCGCTTGCCGGCGCGGGCAAACACGACGTTTGGCCGGCTACCGAAAAGGAACATCGCAGCGTCGATGTCGTGAACCGAAGTGTCGTATATCACACCTACATCCTTTATGTGAAGCGGCATTCTGTTCTCTCTGTGGAACTCGATCATCATCGGGTCTCCGTACATGCCGCCCTCTATGAGCTTCCGAGCATCACTCACTGCAGGGTTGAATCGCTCGACGTAGCCAGACGTCAGGATAACCTTTTTCTTTTCTGCGACATGCATCATCTCTTCGCACTCTTTGGATGAAAATGACATCGGCTTTTCCACGAATGTATTCACCCCGTGTTCCATCACTTTTTTTGCAACGGTAGCGTGCGTCTTTGTAGGGGTACATACAAGGCAGCCATCAAGACGCTCCTTGTCAAGCATCTCTTCAATAGAAGAATATGCCTGCGCGCCGTACTTGGCTGCTATCTCTTTTGCCCTCGCGGCATCAAGGTCGCATATGACGGCAAGGCAGCCAAGCTCCTTCAGCACTCTTGCGTGGTTCTTGCCCCACCCACCAACCCCAATAACTGCTATCTTGGTGCCTACCATACGGGGGTCAACCAATCCATGTAATCCTTGCTGGTGGCGGATACGATCTTGGCATACATTTCACGGATCCCCTTTGTTACCGGACCTTCCTTCCCGCTGCCAACGGCGTGGCCGTCGACGTTGGTCACAGCCACAATTTCAGCTGCTGTGCCGGTTAGGAATATCTCGTCAGCCATGTATAGCTCTGTTCGTGGGATGGGACGCTCTGAGACTTCATGGCCCAGATCCTTTGCTATCTTTATGGCGCTTTCGCGGGTTATCCCTTCAAGCGCAGAATCAGCAAAGTAAGGAGTATAGATCCTGCCGCGCCTGACAATGAAGATGTTCTCGCCTGAGGCCTCACTAACGTTACCAGACATGTCAAGCAAAATCGACTCGTCGTAGCCGTTGCGCTTGCTTTCCTGCGTCGCCAGGATCGAATTGAGGTAGTTCCCCGCGGCCTTGGCAAGTGGTGGAGTACTGCTGTCGTTGATGCGGCGCCACGAAGAAACGCATGCCTGGATGCCTTCTTCCCTGAAATACTTTGCAAACGGGAAAGCAATAATGACGGTGTGGGTTGGCGAGTTCTTGGTCACATTCAGGTCTATGCCGTGCAAGCCCACGAAGGTCAGCGGACGGATGGAGCACGAATCTTTCATCTTGTTCCTTTGCAAAAGCGCGACTGTGGCTTCGGCAAGCTCTTTGGCAGAATAATTGAGTGAAATAGAGTAGACCCGTGCAGAGCTGTGAAGCCTTTCCATGTGATCCTGCAGCCTGAAAATGTACATGTTGTTTTTCGCTGCGTAGCCGCGGATGCCTTCAAAGACTGCAGTGCCATAGTGAAGGGCATGCATAAAAACTGGAACCTTGGCGTCTTCCCATTTTACGAATTTGCCGTCGAACCAGACAAAGTCGCCGCCCTTATCTTTCATGTGTATGCAAGCAGAATCCCTCGCTGGCTTATAAAAATCTTGAACTACTTGTAGCCTTCTTTTGGAAACTTCATGCCCATCACCCTCGTGGTGCTATCTTCCATTCGTGCAAATTTCTTCACAATATTCCAGTTCTTCTTGATGATCTCTGCCACGGTTTCTGGCACCTTGTCACGCCAATCTTCATTGCCGCCTTCTACAACCTGCCCGTAGAGTTCTTCCTTGACTGACGACGCTGAAATTTCAAGCCTTTTGGCCTTGAGCGGGTTGAGCCTATATGCTTTTAGCATCAACTGTTCTGCCCTGTCGCCAGTGTATGACACAAGTTTTTCTTCCTTTATCTGCGCCTTTATCTGGTTGCGGAGCTCCCACGAACGGGATGACAGGAGAGGCGGCATGTATTTAGAATATGGTGCGTAAAAGGCATAATCCGGAAACACCGCCACTGAATCGCCAAAGACAGACTCTACCATCAACTTGCGCACCTCGTATGTGAAAGGAAAGCTCTTTGTGTTTATCTCCCGGCCATCCTTGATAAACCGCACAGGGAACACATAGACATGGTAGTCAAGTGTGAGGGTAGAAATTATCGATTCATGCGCCTTTGTCATCGGGTTCAGGTGCGCAAGGTAGATCGCCGCTGAGCTCATATACGTGCCTACAATAGATTTAGGGCTATAATAATAAAAAGTGAAAGAAGCAGCAGGCTTAGCTCTTCTTTATCTCAATTTCAATCGTAGAAACGTTTCTCGTCCTGCCGTCCTCCGATTGCACAGTCTCGGAGCCTATCCTTACGTCGCCTATCTTGTACCCGGCGGTTTCCATCCTCTTCAGCGTGATCTGTGATACGTCGACTGCCCGTCCGATGCTCAGACCTCTTGCCTTGATTGTCACTGTTGGTTGATTGGCTAGCTGGATCAACGTTGACGTCACGTATGTCATTAGTGGCTTTTTGCCAATGTATATTGTGTCATGT
>CBQWHN010000122.1:0-3159 GCA_967728685.1 uncultured Nitrososphaera sp. | reverse complement strand
TCTGTCATAGCCCGCTGCTGCTGGTAACAATTCAATCTACATTTTTTGTAACGTTCCATTTAAGCCTAACTATGAAGGTTGTGCCCAAAAAACAAATGTAAGCTTGATTTTAATATCGTCCAAATCATGGGACTTCCATATGATTCAGGATGAAGTGACATTTTACGGCCACCCAAACGTCCAGTCGCTCCACGGCAAGACAATCGAGATAACTAAGGACGATCACTTGACGCTGAGGGGCGACTGCATTATAGGTGTGCGGGCAAGCAAGGCATGCGCTGATTTGGACGCAACTCTAAAACGCAGGTTGAGATCAAGCGACTCTGTCGTCAAGATAGAGATAATGGTCGGCGATGAATCATTTCTCATAAACGGTAAAGGCGACGAACGGTTTACCCTGCAAAACCCTCAGGACATCGTGATTCGCAAGACAAACTTTGTGAGCCCACGCACAATCTCAGTCAGGTGCGACAGAGCTTCTTCTGACGTCCCACGGGAGATTGTCAAACTGCTACAGGACAAGGACACAAAGGGGATATTCAGGATTACCGTCGATTAGCTATTTTTTGAGCTGCTCTTTCCCTGTAATCATTTCTGTGTACTCTTTTCTTTCCATCGCTTTTGCAAGCCCAGCATTCAGTATTTCTAGTGCTGCATACTCCCTATAGTGGTCTCCTTTGCACTGGCCACAAACATCCTTTCCGGCAAACGCCGCGATAAATTTCTTGTCTTCAAAGACACTTTTCAAAACCTTGACCAATTTGGTACCGGCGTCATTGATCATCTTGGTGTGTTTGTCGAGATCCGGCGCATCGTAACTGAATGCACGGAGAGTTGGGGCGTAATATTTCATCACGGCGCCTCTCACTTCAACCATCCGGGCGGCTTCAATCAGCGCGGCGTCCTTCAGAATGTCCAAGTGGTGCCTAATAGTGGTCGTTGCTTTCTTGTAGCCAAAGCCGGCAAGCACCTTCGCAATTTCATCTGCAGACATTTGCTTGTGGCTCAAGATTTCAAGGATTTTTATCCTCACAGGGTCGTTTAGCGCGCGAGCTGCAGAATTGCCAAGCGTAGTTATCCTCTTTATCCTGACATCCTTCTGGAACAGAGTTTCAGCCATTATGACATAAGAATTGAACGTGTTTAGTAAAAGGCAGTTATCAGATTGTTTTGCCTAAGTTGTTAAATGTTCTAACTATTGTCATGGCGCTATAGCATATCTTTGCACATAATTATTGCAGCCATAGTATTGACATGCACATACTACCGCTATGATGATCATAATAACAATCTAATGATTGCTGCAAATTCTGCCGCCCGGCGATCAAACTAACATGTACAGCCGTTTTGGGCATGCGCGCTAGTCAAAAGTGGAAAACAGAGGTTCCGAAATTGAGCTATAACTTGCGGCCGCTAATGCGCTCGTATGCCAAGATGTATCGCCGGCTAAGCTCGTTTGCCACTTCGGGTGCCACTTCTGGCGATTCGGGCTTCTTGCCATCCTTGGCAAGCCAGTCCACCCTGTCCTTGAAGCCTATCTTGATAAGCCAATCGCGCAGGAGCTGCTTGTCGTAGCTTTCTTGAATCTTGCCGGGTTGGTACTCGGTCTTGAGCCACAGCCTGTACTCATCGGGTCCAAGCGAGTCTCCAAGGATAATGTTACCTTGTTCATTCCTGCCGAACTCGAACTTAACATCTGCAATGATAAAACCGGCCCGCTCTACAGTCATGCTCATTTTTTCATATAGCGATATTGACTTCTTTTCAAGGCATTCATAGTCTTTACAGGACAAGATGCCTGAAGAGATTACTTGCTGCTTGCCTATCGGCATGTCATGTTCTTCTGACTTTGTTGTTGGGTCGAAAAGGGGGCGCGGCAGCTTTGACGCTAGGACTGGTTTGAAGTCTAAAGGAAGGTCCTTGTCCAGGCGATCCCTGTAACGGCTGACAAAACTCCCATAAAAATACCCCCTTACCACAAATTCTATAGGTATCATTTCGAGCCGCTTGACCTTCATCCTATCCTTTTCGACCACCTCTATCATATGGTGGGGAGTCTGAAGTGTGTCGAACCAAAACTGGCCGAACCTACAGAGCACTTCGCCCTTCCTTGCAATGGGCGTAGCCATCTTGACGTCAAAGGCAGAAACGCGGTCTGAAAAGTGGAATAAGATCTCACCGTTATCAAGCTCGTAAATATCCTTGACCTTACCCTTGCGCAGAAGTCTCATCGCAATGCCTTGCTTTACCTGCAACAAAAACCTAGCTGATTGAAAGACTTTTAACGCCGCTGCGAACCAGCTATACCGAGTTAATGGTTAGCAGCGACCTCCTTGCTATGGACAGACCCGTCTGCGTGGGCATCATAGGCGGAGGTCAGTTGGGCAAAATGATTGCGCACGAGGCAAGGCGAATGTCTTTTAAGGTTATCGTCCTCGACCCTACAGAAGGTTGTCCTGCTTCAGGGATAGCAGACGAGCAGATAGTCGCCGACTTTAAGGACGAAAATGCAATAATAAAACTCGCGGAAAAGTGCGACGTTATAACCTATGAAATTGAGCTGGCAAATTCTGCGGCGTTGAAGGAGCTTGAAGCAAAGAGCTACCCAGTGAGGCCTTCGCCGGAAACTCTGCGCCTAATACAGAACAAATACCGGCAAAAATCATTCCTGAAGCACCACCGTATTGCTGTGCCAGATTTCGCGCTTGTACGCTCTGAAGACCATATGCATGAACTGTGCAAGAAATTTGGCTTTCCGGCCATGCTCAAGGCGTGCGAAGACTCATACGACGGCCGCGGCAACTTTTTGATAACCTCGAAAGACAAGGTGCATGAGGGCCTTAACTACTTTGCAGGCAGGCAATGCATGCTGGAAAAGTTTGTGCCATTCGCAAAAGAAATCTCGATAATGGTGGCATGCAATCCAGGTGGCCAAATCGAGTCTTTTCCAGTGGCAGAAAACATACACAAGAGTAACATCCTTGACACCACCATAGTACCGGCGAGGATCGACCGCAAGGTACAGTCAAAGGCAAAAAGGATGGCGGAAAGAACCATGGAAGTGCTGCATGGTGCCGGGATATTTGGCATTGAAATGTTTGTAACAAGGAAGGGCGAAGTGCTGGTAAACGAGATCGCGCCAAGGCCGCACAACTCGGG
>CBQWHN010000121.1:0-3186 GCA_967728685.1 uncultured Nitrososphaera sp. | reverse complement strand
CGGAGGCAAACAAGTGGCAAGTGTCGACACACACACCAAATTCCTTCGGATCGTCTAGCCTGTCGAGGATCATGCACAGTTCTTCAAAATTGCTCCCCATGTTGTTCTTCTGTCCCGCGTTGTTCTCAAGTAGCACTACGGGTACGCCCTCTGACTTGGCCTGCGCAGTCTCGATCGCCTTCACCAGTTGGTCTATGCCAATTGCCTGCCCCTTGCCAAGGTGGCTCCCTAGATGTATGACAAGGTACGGTATTCCAAGGGTGCTGCATCTCTCCATCTCCTCCGTCAGCATTTCTACAGATTTTTTGTAAAATTCGCCGTCCGGCCCGGACAGGTTTGGTAGGTAGGGCATGTGTACTACTACGGAATTTTTTTCTATGCCACTTGCCGCTAATTTACTTTTGAACAAGTGAACGTCGTTAGGCGCAAGCTGCTTGGCCGCCCAGCGGCGTGGGTTTCTGCTAAATATCTGGAATGCTGTGCATCCTATCTTTTTTGCATTATCCACCGAATTTGAAATGCCGCCTGCGATAGAGACGTGAAACCCAACCTTGATACCCATTGCTTGCTTCGTGTGCAAGTGCGTACTTTAACTTATTGCAATGGCATTTTTATGGTAGTTCAGCTATGGATAGCTCGAACTTGTCATCCATAAGGATGGGGACCGGCGACCTAGCAAAATATCCCTTCTTGAATGAAGCAGGGGAGTACCTTCGCGAGTCGGGCTTTGGTTGGGAAGAGCTTGAAAGACCTGACATGAAAGACGTTATTGACAGGGCTGCCGAGCGAGTGGAGGTCGACGTCGGCGGCAACATCTACGACAAGCTTGATAGGTACGAAATTGAAATCCTTACATTCTTGGTTTCGCTCATAATGGTCAAATCTATTGGGACGGAGTCGGTGCTAAGGAAGTTCGCGCTGGCAGAGGCCCGGCGCGCCGAAAAGTTCCTTACAGAAGATCTTAAACGTCAGAACGAAATGCAAAAGCGATCGCTTTTTGCCAAGATTTTCGACGACTTGTTCAAGTTGAAAATTGAAATTTCAGAGGATGGCCGGCTACTCAAGGTTAAGGTCACTGACTATCTCGCAAGATCTTCCCACTTCCACGAACAGGAATGGAAGCTCATAAACAGGCTCGTTCACAAAGGCTATGTTTACCTTGACGCCGACGAAACCGTCAGGCTTGTCAGGAACGAGCTGTCAGCGCTTATTTATGAAAAGATCAAGACGATGACGCTTCCGATCCTGCCTCAGGCAATCAAGGTAAAGGCAGACGGCCTCCGAACGAAACTCGCACCACGCTACGAATACGGCGTTACTGCAGTCAGCGATTACCCTCCGTGCGTCAAGCACGCCCTTGAAGTCATGGCCAGAGGTGAAAACCTCCCACACTCTGCACGAGTTATGCTTGCCACTTACATGCTTGCAATTGGCAAGCCAGTAGACGAAATAGTATTGATATATGAGAATGCCCCCGATTTTAACGAAAAAATAACGCGCTATCAGGTAGAACACCTCGCAGGCATGAAGGGTAGCCGGACAAAGTACTCCGTTCCCTCCTGCGACAAACTGCGCATTGAAAACCTGTGCTTTGCGACTGCGGAATGCGATGGCATAATCAACCCAATTCAGTTTGGCAGGAAGAGGAAATGACGCAAAACACGACTGCCAAGACCATTAACGCAGTCAGGAGCGCGTTCCGGGGATACTACTTCAAACCTAACATACTTAAAGCGCCTTACAAGATTGAGCAGCGCGAATTTGGTTATATGCAGTTTGGCCAAGTCGGCATGGTCAGGCATCTTTCATTCAATAGCATGAAGGAACTGACTGCCACAATAATGAAGGAAGTTCCTTCCGACATTTATTGCTCAAACGCGTACTACCACTTTCCAACGTACCCGATGCAGGAAAAGCAGTGGCTTGGAGCGGACCTGATCTTTGATATTGACGGCAAGGACCTTCATCTGCCATGCGTCTCTTCACATTCCTACTTTGTTTGTACAAACTGCGGCCACGCGTCATCTGCGCCTGACGAAAAGAAAGAATATGCTTGTCCGTTGTGTAGCTGCAAGCAGTGTGATACTGCTTCGATACCGTGCGCCAAGTGTATCGATGGATCAAAAAAAGAGGTCAAGCGCCTTGTCGAGCTTCTGACGAGCGACCTTGGAATGCAACAAGGTGATATCCAAGTCTATTTTTCCGGCAACAATGGCTTTCACATCCACATAAATGACAGTGCTTATTCTCGTCTTGACCCGCAAGCTCGCTCCGACCTTGTGAGCTACATCTCAGGCACCGGCCTCATGGCAGAAAGTCTAGGTGTGAGAAAGGGTAATGCTCAAAATTTGCTTCTCATCAAGTTTCCTAAGAGCGGCATTGCATACGGCTGGAGGGGGAGGATTGCCGACAAACTAAAGATCAACGACTCATCCATGATCAAGCTCAAGCACGTTGTAGAACAAAAGGGCGGCTACACTCCATTCAAGCTCGACGTTGACAGGATGGCACACGATTTGGGTGTCAGAATAGACCCGCAGGTGACGACAGATGTCCATAGAGTTTTCAGGATGCCCGGCACACTGAATAGTAAGAGCGGTCTTGTCAAAATAAAATGTGATGACCTTAATTCGTTCGACCCCTTTGTCGAGGCCTGTCTGCTTGGCGACAACAAGGTGAGCGTTAGAGTCAAGACGTTGGTCAAGTTGAAACTAAAGAACAAGTCATTCAACATTTCTAAAGAATCTGCAGAGCTTCCAGCATATGCAGCAGTTTACCTTATTTGCAAACGTCTTGCAGAAGCGAACTAATAAACACATTAAAGGGTCTTGTTGGATAAACAATCCGTTTGTGGGACACGTACAATGAGGACAAGACACCCCGCGCAGATATTGGCAAGATAATCCGAATCGCGTTATTTGCCGCGATTGGCGTTATCATATTTGGCTTAGTAAGCAATCAATCAGTAAACCTCCTCATGAACGTGGAAGAGTTTGGCAAGGTCTTTACAAAGTCGCTTTACTACTCGACCCTTTCCGGTCTCATCCTAGCAGCCATTGTACTTGTGCGCGTCAATTTCAGCGCGCGCCATTCGGTAACATGGTACGGCGTCAGGATGCTGATAAACCTCCTCAAACGTCTCGATTACGAGTCTCATAGCAGAGTGTCACGATATTCTGAATTTCA
>CBQWHN010000120.1:0-3241 GCA_967728685.1 uncultured Nitrososphaera sp. | reverse complement strand
GGTCCTTCCACTTTGCCATAGCTTGTGCCTGTGCCAGACAGAGATATGGTGGTAGACCCAGCTCCACCCGCTGCAGGCGGTGTTAGTGAGGGCATCTGTGGCGAAGCCGCTGGCTTTGGCGCAGCTGACGGTCCTGCTGGTGGCAGAGCGGTTGCGCTGCGCACCTTGGGGTTCTTTGCTAGCGGCGCCAGCTCTTCCAACTTTTTGAGCGCTGCTTCGGCTGTCAGCTTTTCTGCCTTTTGCCAGTGGGCGAGCAACTTGTCACCTATCTTAGTATTTCTGATAATAGTGTCAATGACCATCTTGGCGTTCTGATCTGCCTTCTGGCGATAATTCTTGACCCAGTATGGGTCGCCAAAGTATTCAAGCTGCCTTATCTGGTAGATAAGATCAACGACCTCACCTGTCACGATTTCTACAGTGATATTGAGATCTGCAGACAGCTCTTCGTCGGTGACAAGGTCGTTTCCCTTCTCGGTCCACTTGTGGGTGATGTAGATCCGGTCGGCATGGGTGTCCATCTTAAAACCGGAATTGCGGAGATCGTTCATTATGCTAGATATCTCTGACTTTTCGGTGATCTCGATAGGAATCCTGTATATGCCCAACTTGTTGCCATGTAGTGGGTAAACTCCTCTTTTGGCAACCTCAGATAGCATCGTCCATACTCTATCTTTCAACAAGGCAGACATATCTTGAAATACCTAAAATGTACATCTCCTAAAAGGATTTCGCTTTACCGGTCGTCAGGGCACGTTATGTCTCTTATAGCTTTGTATCTGGATTCCATTTCTTCCGCTATTCTTGTTACTTGGTCAAGCGTGTACTTTGACTGAGGAAAGTACCACCTGATTCCCACCTTGTGCCCAATGCCGTCAATGTCGTGAATCATGCCCATATCGGCCTTTACTCCGTACTTTTCATCAAGTGTGTGGTCGCGTACCTCAAGTCCCCTCTTGGTCTTGTCCTCAAGTACAAGATGAGGGTTATTATCGTAGATAAAGTAAAACTGGCCCTTCTTGACAAGGTTGCCTTGCTGCATCATAAATAGAGGGGAGAGGAGGACTTATTTCTCTATCGGATTTCCGATCATGTTGCCCCATTCTGTCCACGAGCCGTCGTAGTTGCGGACAGACGGGTAGCCAAGGAGGTATTTCAGCACGAACCAGCTATGAGACGAGCGCTCGCCAATTCTGCAGTAGCAGATGACGTGCTTGTCCTGCGTCACGCCCTTGCCCTCATAGAGCGCCTTCAGCTCTTCAGGAGTCTTGAAGGTGCCATCTAGGTCCTTGACTGCCTGCGCCCACGGGATGTTCTTTGCGCCCGGTATGTGGCCTCCGCGCTGCGCGTGCTCCATAGGGTACTCTGGTGGCGCAGTTATTTCGCCGGTGAATTCTTTTGGTGAGCGTACGTCGACTAGCACCGTCTGCTCTGCCCTCTCAATAGCCCTCCTAACGTCTGGCATGTACGCGCGTACCCCCTCGTCTGCCGGCCTTGCGGCATATCTTGATGACTGCGCCGCCGGTTCGTCCTTTGTATATTCGCGCTTTTCCATTTCCCACTTTTTCCTGCCGCCGTTCATTATCCTGATCTTTCTGTGGCCGTAGTATTGGAAGACCCAAAACGCAAAGGCGGCAAACCAGTTGTTAAAGTCGCCATACAAAACCAGCTCTGTATCCGGTGTCGCGCCGACCCTGCTCATCAAAGCCTCGAACTGTTGTTTGTTGATGATGTCGCGCCTGACAAGGTCGTTGATGTCGCGCTTCCACCATACAAGATATGCATTCTGAATGTGCCCCTGCTTGTATGCGTTTTCAGGATCATAATCAACTTCCAAAATACGGATGTTCTGGTTTTTCAAATTGCTTGCGACCCAGTCGGTCTCGCATAGGACCTCTGGGTGAGCGTATTCATTACTCATGAGTTGACTACCTCACACATATACTTAAAATCTCTGTCAAAGAACTAAAGGCATTTAAGAACTGGGCTGTTGTTATAGCGCTGCGGTTAAATGTCGCCAAGCATTCGCAGTGTGGCCATAATAACAAAGATAGACAATAGAGAAGCAGAGGCTGCTGCCAATAGGGTCGCCAGGCTGCTTAGCAAGAATAAGGTCAAGGTCTACAGTGTGATTCCGCTCACGATCGATGGTGCATTACAGGTTAGGCAGGAGGAGCTTAAAGGCGTTAAGCTTGATCTTGTCTTTGCCATTGGAGGCGACGGGACGACGCTCCGAGCTTTTCGCACTATGCCGGGCAAGGCGCCGCTCTTTAGCATAAACAGCGGAGGTCATAGAGGGATACTGTCTGAAGTCAGCACAGATTCTATTGACGAAGCTGTCAATTTCATACTTGCTGGCAAATACTTTTATGATTCCCGTACAAGGATTCAGGCCTTCATCAACGGCAAGGCGTTTCCACCTGCCCTGAATGACATACTTATTACTAGAGTTAGCCTCACAAGAACTCCCTTGGTCTCCATCAAATTGATGGGCGACGAAATAAAGCAGAGGATGGATGGCATAGTGGTTTCTACACCCACTGGCTCGACCGGTCACTCTTTTTCAATTGGGGGCCCTGTATTGCATGAAGGCATGAACTGCCTTATCTTGAGTCCAATTGCTTCTGTCAACAGGATGCCGCAGCTTGTGATCCCGGTAGAAGACATTGTTGTCCAAAGCACCTATGAGTCGCACATAATAATTGATGGACAGGAGACATTCAGGGTTGACGCAGACAGACCTATCAAGATATCCCGTTTCTCTGACGACGCTACATTCTTGCGCCTCCAGAAAAAAGGAATGAGGCAGCTGGTCAAGCTTGGATTCTCAAAATTCGAGTTTTAGGTACGCCCTTGATGCGGGCGCGTTTTACGCAGGCATCCCCTTCCTGTCGTCCGGCACGCATTGCACAACACAGGCAGTCTTTGAAGAAGTAAAGCATATCAAAAAGTCGTATGGCGCGATTGAAGCTCTGCTTGATGCCGGCAGCTTGCAGGTAATCGATCCGGATAAGAACAGCATGAAAAAGGCTTGGTATGCAGCAAAGAAAACCGGCGACTACCAGAAACTTTCTCAGGCTGACATTTCGATAATTGCCCTTGCGTTGCAGCTGGAAACGACATTGCTGACGGAAGACTATGCAGTTGCAAACGTCGCCACAGCGTTGAAAATTCCAGTCGAGTCGAGTTCAAGCAAGGGCATAAAGGAAACTAGGAAATGGATCGCCTACTGTAGCGGCTG
>CBQWHN010000119.1:0-3275 GCA_967728685.1 uncultured Nitrososphaera sp. | reverse complement strand
TTCTTTCTCAGCTTCACACTTTCAAACTCGGCTATTTTGTCCTTCACGGCTTGCTCCACCTGCAGGCTTGCCATCGCTTCAATAGGGATTTTTATTACGTTTGTTTCAATAGGGACCCTTGTCGTCGGCAGGTTTTTGTCCATCCACATCTTGATCACCTTGTCTTCCAACTTTAGATCCCTGAAACCCTCCGGGAAGTGTGTGGTGATATGTTTTATCAATGTGGAATCAGACTTGAACACAGCGCGCTCTTCAAGCAACCTGCCGGCGTCGGCGTACGTACCTTCAAAGAGGGTGCCGGACACCTCGTCGGATATCACCTTCATCTTGACTATCCTACTTACAAGCTCTAGGTAATGCATGAATTCGTGCGCGAGAATCGCATGAATTGTGCCCTTAAGGCCGTACGCTATAAGCGGCGCGGTTATCTGAACGACGACTCGAAGCAGGTTGTCATCGCCCACCACCGGTATCGTCCTTGCAAACAATATTCCCATCTGGGTAAACTCTACTGCCGACGTAGAAACGACGAGGTTTGGCTCGATATAGTAGTAAGGATATTTCACACCAGAGGCGTCTTCGACTCGTTTTATGCCCTCCGTCACAAGAGGAAATCTTTTGATAACAAGGTCGTAGACCTTTTGTGAGATCTGGCCAGCCTTGAATGCTTCATGTACCTTGTAGACCGGGTCAAAGCTGCTCATCTGTTGCTGCTGAGAGATTGCCCCGGTGAAACAAAAATGTTACTAAAGTTCAACTGCCAGTATGTCAAACGCGATGCATTCGCACTTGGCGCCAAGGATATCTGAAATGTTTGGCTTCATGTATTCTTCGCCGCCCACAAACTGCTTTATCATAAGGCCGCCGTCTGAGACTATAGTGAGCGCAAACTGTTTCCCGTCGATCCTGCGGACCCTGGCGGAATGGATCTTTCTTGTCGCTGTTTTAGCCTTGCTCTGGAAGCTTACTTCTTCACCTGCAAGCGAATTGAGCTTTTTCATGTCCCCATCGTCCACCTCTTTTTCGCATTTTGCGTGAATCCTTGTCTCCACCTTAAAGCGTGGCTGGGGTCCTGGTTCGTCTTCGGTCACCGACAGCACTGCTACAACGCCATTTCCCCTGATCCTGATCTTTTTCAGTTTTCTTTTCCTTGGGTTAAAGACGCGTACGTAAAATGGCCTGCCGCTTCCAAGCACTAAACTACTTTGATCCTCACTTCCAATCCACGAAAATCTTGGCACCTGCCCTCCGGTGATTTCTACAAGACCTCTTGCAACGACACCTTCAATGCTATTATAGCCCGACAGGCCGGAATAATTGCAAGAGTTGCAGCCTCTACCTTCGCAACTTGGGCATTTGTCCTGCTTTTGTGGCACGCCTCTTGACTTTTTGACGTACCGGCCAAACAGCGCGAGTGGTCTTGCCTTTACGGCTACATCAACATTGTTTTCCTTGTCTATAGCCAGACTTACCGTGACATCAGGCTTCATGTACTCAACTTTTTTGCCCGCCAGCCGGGCAAGCCGCATCCCAAGCTCCCTAGTTAGCTGGCTCTTGACGCTCTCCCTGCCGCGAATTTTAAGGCGCGCCCTCATTGCATCTTCCCGCTCGTAAATTTGAGTCGGCAGCGTGGCCCCGATGAGGAACGTTTGAAAATCATATTCCTTGACAGCATTCGCCACTCTGTCTGCTATGGAGTCAAGGTTGTCCATCAGGCCTCGACATATGAAGCACTGTTTTTCAGGCTTTGTCCGGCTGCCCGCATGCCTTTCAAAACATCGCTCGCAGAGCTTGTATTGCTTTAACAAGACGGCCTGAGCATTAGCCAAGATTGCCGCCGCCAAATCTTCTGAACAAGTCGCCCAGTCCTCCTCTTCCCTTGTTGTGCTTAATAATATCTTTGGAAGTGTTATACTGCTTTATCATCTCTTTGATATCGCCTTCTGCCAGGCCACTGCCTCTTGCGATGCGTTTTCTCCTGGACTCGTTGATGACATCTGGATCCTTCTTTTCTTCCTTTGTCATCGACTGAATAATAAAACGCCACCTCTCCATCTTTACCTGCATCTCTTCGACTTTTTCTTCTTTAACCATACCGGACATTCCTAGGTTTTCAATGATGTTTCTAAATCCCATCTTGCTCGCAGAATCCATCTGGGAGTAAAAGTCCTCAATCGTCATCTTGCCTTTTGTTATGCGTTTTACCTGATCCTCGTCTGCCTGGAGCTCGAGTCCCTTTGCCATCTCTAGCAGCGCCTTGATGTCGCCCATGCCAAGCAGCCTGCCGACAAATCGGGTCGGCGAGAACTGCTCAAGGTCGTCGATGCGCTCGCCCGTGCCGATAAACATCACTTTTGCGCCCGTTGCAGCCGATGCGGCAAGCGCGCCCCCACCCTTTGCAGTCCCGTCGAGCTTTGTAAGAACGATTCCTCCTACGGGAGCGGCCTTGTGGAAAGCCTCTGCCTGTTTGAATGCCCCCTGCCCAATAGTTCCGTCAATTATGAGAAGCACAAGGTCTGGGGTTGCTGCTTTGTACATCTCAGTCATTTCCTGCAGCAGCCCCTCTTCCTCCTTGTGCCTTCCTGCGGTGTCTATGATAATAACATCAAGGCTCTGATCTTGGAAATGCGCAAGGCCGCTTTTGGCTATTGCTAATGCGTCTTTGTTTTGCTCCTCGCCATACACTTCGACGTTTATCTTGCTGCAGTTCATCTTTAATTGTGTAAGTGCACCGGGGCGCCACGTATCTGCCCCAACGACTCCGACCCGGTAGCCATGTTTCGTAAGCCACCTTGCCAGCTTAGCTGTCACCGTGGTCTTGCCGCTGCCCTGAATGCCCAGCATAAGGACGACATTTTGCTTGCCGGGATTGAAAAACGATGTTGCAAGTGCCCGTTCGTCCTCCTGAGCTTTGTCGATCGTCTTGATTACCTCGCCAGAGTAACCTAGCATCTTGGCAAGCTCACCGTACAAAATCGTGACAATGTGATCCTTTCTCGAGAGCCCCTTTGGAGGTTGCTCCTGAAGTGCCCTATCCTTGAGGTTCTGAGCTATGGACAGCACCATCCGCACGTTAACATCTGACTGCAATAGCGCCCGCTGGACATCCTTGCAAAGAGAGTCGATGATTTCTTCGTTGATGTCAGACGCTCCTACGATCTTTTTCAAGGCTCCACGGAGGCCTTCGCGCAGGTTGTCAAACATTTACTTCTTTACTAATGACACATCCCGTATTTCAAATGTTCCCCGCTGGCCGTCCCAGTGCGTGGTGGCCG
>CBQWHN010000118.1:0-3278 GCA_967728685.1 uncultured Nitrososphaera sp. | reverse complement strand
GCACTGCCAATTATTATTACCAGCTCGTCGCATTCTTCCAAAATCTGTTTTGCCAGGGCAAGATGACCGTTGTGGAATGGTTGGAACCTACCTGTCATCAAACCTCTGCTGGTCATGGTTTACCTAGCCTATTCTTCCACTGCTCTATTTCCTTTCTTTCTATCTTTCGGAAGATGGGCTCGATCTTGCCAAGTTCGTGATCCGGCGCAATCGCCCTGATTTCCTTGGCCGATTCCCACTTTTGCTCGTGCACGCTGCCGCCGAGCTTGAGCTGACTCCATATCTTTTCGCATGAAAACGGGATGAATGGCTCGAGCAGGATTGCCAACGAGCGCACTGCGTTTACCGAAATATACAACGTAGTGTTTGCAGTGTTCATGTTTACCCAAGGAGCATTTGCTTGGAAATACTGATTCATGTAGCTGCTATATTTCAGAATCCTCTTGAGCGCCTTGTCTATCTGGTTAGCTGCCAATAAATCCCCTATTTCTTGGACTGCTCCTGCAAGCTCTTTTTCAAGCGAATCGCCAACATCTGAAGGCTCGGGGACCCTACCGCTGAACGACTTTTGCGTGAAAGACAATGCCCTGTTGACAAAGTTGCCGAAGTTGGCGATGAGCTCGTTGTTTATCCTTTCATAGAATGCGTCAAAATCGAAATTTAAGTCATCCTGCGAATAAGTCACCACAGACGCGATGTAAAAGCGCAGATAATCGGGGTTGAACGTGGAAGTGAAATCTCTGAGCCCGATGTACCAATTCCTGCTCTTTGATATCTTTTGGTTCTGTAACATGAGGTGGCCCCTTGTAGGGATGTAGTCAGGCAGCTTGTATTCAGAGTTGAGGCCAAGGCGCATTGCCGGAAGGAAAAGATAGTGGTGGTAGACGATGTCCTTCCCGATGAAATGGTAAACTTCAGAGTCGTTCCAGAACTTTTTGCCGTCGTCCCCTTTGTCGCTTACAAATTTCACAAGTGACGAGATGTAGCAGAGATGGTTGTCAAACCAGCCGTAGAACACCTTGCCTTTTGCCTCCGGTATTGGCACGCCCCATGAGAGGTCGCGGGTGATGTCCCAGTCCTGCAGGCCCTCGCTTATCCAGTTGATGACATAGTTCCTAACTTCTGGTTGCAGGTGCTCATTTGTCGACAGCCAATCCTTCAGCTTTTGTCCAAAGCTTGATAGTCGAAAAAAGTAGTGCTTGCTTTCCTTCTTGACCGGCGGTCTCCCGCATATTGCGCACTTTGGGGCTAAAATTTGATCGGGAACACGGCCACACTTTTCACAAAGATCAGAGTACTGGTTTTCGGCGCCACAGTAGGGACACTTGCCTATCACATAACGGTCAGGCAAAAACTTGTCGTCAAAAGTGCAGTAAAATTGTATAACATTCTGGTCGTAGATGTGCCCATTTTCGTGAAGTTTTTTGAAGACATACTGGACAAACTCGACATTTTCCTTGGAGCTTGTCTTGTAGAAAAAGTCAAATGATATTCCCAATGAGCTGAAATCTTCATAGTCACGCTTGTTCCACAACTCGACATATTCCGCAGGACTCTTTTTCTCCTTCTCTGCTTTTATCAAAATAGGGGTACCGAAGTCGTCGGTGGCGCAAATGTGGTACGCCTTTTTCCCGGATAGCCTTGAGAAGCGTGTGAAAATGTCTGCCGGAAGGTAGGTCGAGGCAATGTGCCCAATGTGTATCTCGCCATTTGCATAAGGGAGCGCGCTGGTGATGACTGAGCTTTTGCTACTGTCCGACATCACAGTTTCACTCTCTGCTCTGCATTTTAACCTAACTGGAAGCTTGGTAGTCCTTTTGCTCTTTTGTCATTTTATCTATCCTGATGCCCATGCTTTCGCAATAATTGGACTTGCAAAAAAAACTACTGGTTCTCGTACTCTTGCCTGAACTTTGCTCTTCCCTTCCTCATTATCGCGAAAAGTGCCAGTATCACGGCTATCCACACGGCGGAAAACATGATGTTGGTAAAGCTGACGTAGAGGTAAGGCATCGCATCAACGAGGTCTTCCTGAATGTTCTCGAGTGATGCATGAATATCGTACAGGCCGGTGTTGTATTCTGTGCTGTACGGCTCGAGCGATGATATCGAGTTTGCGCGGGCCACTATGTCATCAAGGTTCCTCTGTATCAGGCCAAAGTCAGTCTTTGCAGTAGGGAACGACCACACGGGGTTGCCGCTCTCCGGCATCTCCCTCTTGGCTGCCTTCACAAAATTTGCTAGCTCTTCCGGGGTCTGGGCCGACTCTGCCCTTGACAGGTATCCTAAGGCGCTATCGACAGGATAAATCGCCTGTTGATAGCCGTAAAGAGCCATGCCTGTGCCAAAAGCGATGAGTGCCAGAACGGCAGCCATAATGAGCCTGTATGACGATGCCATGCAGAACGATATAGCACCCCGGGAGATATTTAGGTGTGGCGGAAGCGTGTTCGACCCGGATAACCATTTTATAACCAGATTGCTTACCGCACGGTAGTTGGCATTTGTTAAGGTTGCTCGGAGGAGCGAGATCAAAGAGAACGGAGGCAAAGAGCTCAACGTCAACGGCATGAGGGTCGCGCTCTTTTGCGCGAACGGCAAATACTATGCCATCGAGGCTCTCTGCCGTCATCAGGACGGCTCTCTGGCACCCGGAAAGATAGACGGCGAAGTGGTGGAATGCCCGCTGCATTCTTGGCATTACAACATCAGGACAGGCGAGCTACTGGACTACCTTGAGGGGGTCAGGTTGACTACCTACAAGGTGGACGTCCGGGGAAACGACATTTACATCAAGATCTAGTAAAGGTAAAAAGCCCGGGCAAACTGCTTTAGCGGCAGTGAAGTTGCACAACACTCTCAGCCGGCAAGTAGAGGAGATGAAGCCACATGACAAAACAGTCAGGATGTACGTCTGCGGCGTAACCGTGTATGATGATTCGCATATCGGCCATGCGCGCACTGTAATTGTGTTTGACACGCTGCGAAGATACTTGCTGTCAAAAGACTACAAGGTTGTGTTTGTACAGAATTTCACGGACGTGGACGATAAGATAATCAATCGCGCAAAAGCAGAAGGCAAAAAAGCAGAAGAAATATCAGAAAAATACATCGACAGCTACTTCCGCGACTTTGGCGGGCTGAACGTTATGAGGGCAGACCACCACCCAAAGGCGACCGAGCACATCAAGGAAATGATTCAGCTAATTGACGGCCTGATTAAGAAAGAACACGCCTACCTGGCATTGAACGGCGTTTATTTTCGGGTCAAGTCGTTT
>CBQWHN010000117.1:0-3293 GCA_967728685.1 uncultured Nitrososphaera sp. | reverse complement strand
TCAAGGAAAGGTTTGAGGCCATGATGAACCGCTTTGGTGAGGTCAGTGGCTCGCATAGCAAAGTGATTAATGCTTTCATGAAAAAGCATGCCAACAAGATGAAAGGCGAATTTGATGCTCTAACAAAGCTGCTGAATGAAACTAAGACAATAGTGTCTGATTTTGATCAGGACCGTGCGCCGATAGTTAGGTGCAGCGGCATTTTGAACACTGCTTCGCAGAAAGTAGCTTCCGTCAGATCATCCGAGGCTTCTGTACCAAACATCGAAAAGGAACTTGTAGTAATCGGAGACGAACTCGAAGGGCTGAAAAGTGAGCTTGGCTCGCTGAGGGGTTCGCCTGAATTTGAGCAGGCTCTGGCTGTCGCGCAAAAGGCAGACGAGGCAGAAAGACAGGAAGAGCAGATTCACGTGCAAATGAAGGACCTTTTTTCTCGCGTCTCAAGGGCGTTTACAAAGTACTCGTACGGCCTTACAAAAGTAACGGAGGCGCGCCTGCAGATGATGTCAGACGAGCCGTGGAGAATGCTTTACGAAAGTGACATTTCGCCATATTCTTCCCTCCTAACTGAAATACACAAATCCATAGATTCTGGCACAATCCAGTTAAAGGACTCTGACAGGATATTGCACTACCTGGATTCGATATTGAAATCCTTGCCAGAGCTACAGGGCAGAGTGCAGGCGCTAAGAGCAGAAGCTGATTCGCTGCACCAAAGCGATGGCGGCCTAGTCAGCATGGCAAAAGAACTTGAAGAAAAGATTATCCAGCACGAGGAAGAATTGGCAAGAAAAAGGCAAAGCCTTGAAACACAAAAGCGCCAGGTTGCGGAAAAGAGTGCTGAAGTTAACGAGCTGCTGAAAGAAGCTGGTGAAATCTTGGCAGATTTGGCTGGTCAGAAATATTCGCTAGAATACTAGCTCGCGTATGCTTCGTTGATAACCCTTTCAAATGTGGAATATGGATGAGCGCCGCGCATGAGCTGCGGCGTTTCGCCTTGTATCATGACGATAAAGCTCGGCGTCGCGTCAAGTCCAATGGATCTTGCGAGGTTGTAATTGTCCCTGACTACACTCGTGAATTTACCCGAATCCAAACAGTCAGAAAATGCTGATATGTCTGTAACACCGGCATCCTTGGCAAACTGCTCGAGACTTGCTCTTGTCACCCAGCCCGTATTTTCGCCCTCCCAGTTGTTGTATACCTCGTCGTGATATTCCCAATACTTCCCCTGATCAGCAGCGCAGTATGACGCTTCAGCAGCAAGCGAAGAGGCCCTGTCTGATAGGTCATTTATTGGAAAGTCTTTGAAGAGAAACCTGACCTTGCCGGTGTTTACATAGTCTGCAATAAGCGTGTCTTTGGTGCCTTCATGCCAGCGGTGGCACCACGTGCATTGATAGTCACCAAATTCCACTATCGTCACCTTGGCATCATTGCTTCCAAGCGCAGGCGCACTTGCAACCGAAGGCGATAGCAATTGCGTCGTTATTTGTTCAGCGCTCTGAGTGGGTGCAGACTTCTCATTTGATACAGTAGCTGGGACCCCGCTAGACGACACCATCAATGCTGCAGCAATGCCAGCGACACTGACGCCAATTACCATGGCTACTATTATCACGGTCTTGCTAGCCAAATGTCAGTCATTTCCAGATTATCGAGACGACTCCGAGACCTGCAATGCAGAGCCCGGCATAGGCGACAAATGGGACTCCAAGAAAGGCACCGAGCACTGTCACGCCAATTCCACTAGCAATAGTTATCGCTTCGCCAACCCTTCTCTGGCTCCTCAAAAAACGCCGCCTTTGGTGGTTAACCATGGGAAAAAGGAGCCGGCATTGGTTTTATAAAATTACCTGATTCAAACGCAGTTTGGCCTTCCCAGTTACACAGGCTTGGGGATAACGACGGCGTCTTCTGCCTTGAAATCTTCAATGAGCGAGTTGCGTATTCTTGTCAGAGTTTCATGCGCTTTGTCAAGGGTCATGTTTCTGTCAAGCTCAACATGCACCTGCGCAGAAAAGTCGTGCCCAAGCGGTCGGAGCAGGATCTTTTCCACCTTGACATTGAATGTTTTTTCTATGTGCCTTACTATTTCCTGCTGAAGCTCAGGATTCTTTAGGCCGTCTATCAACACAAGCGTCGACTCTTTGAACGCAGTTGCAGACATGAAAAAGATGTACACCGCAATCAAGATGCTGCCCACAGAATCCATGAAAGGGATCCCGAAATACACAGCAATGATGCTTCCAAGGCCTACGAATGACGCGGTGCCGTCCTTGATTGAATTCTTGGCGTCAAGGTTAAGCGATACAAGGTTGTATTTCTTGGCGATCTTTCCGACCTTGAACGCCCGGTGAAGAGATACGCCGCCGGCAGCTGCCAGCGCGATCATGACGATCTCGACATTTTGCACCGGAACCGGGTTCAGTATCCTCTGGTACGCGTTGTAGACTATGAACGAGGCAAGAATCAGGATCACCACTGCCGCGATAAAGGCGGCAAGACTTTCTATCTTGGCGTAGCCAAAATGGAAGAGCTTGCTTTTCGGTTTCTGCAGCATTCTAATGCCAAACCATACAATGAACGAGACTAACGCGTCCGCCATCGAGTCAAGCCCATCTGCAAAAAGCGTGAGGCTGCCAGTATAAGTAGACACCAGTACTTCTCCGACGCCAATGCCTACCAGTGTCCATATCGAGATCCACGCCGCTCTCTTGGCTTCCTCAAAAACCTTAGACTTGTCCAAAAAGTAGTTGGTATAGAAGTATTTTTTTGACTAATTATACCTTTGTCAAGGGATCAATGGAGTCGACTGTCATTATGCGCATCTGTTTCTCCCCAATGCCAAACACTGCTGCAATTTATTTGAGGCTTGATCCATACTTCAACAGAAATTATAAGATGGTGCACTATCAGTAGATGCAGTTGCCCGGCACCCATGTCCTGAATGACCAAAAAGAGATTGTGAAAGCGATAAAGCGGTTTCAGGCCAACACGAAAACATTCTGGGGAGCGTGCGTCGATTCTTCCCTTCCGTCATTTTCGGTTGGCAGGGTCAAGCAAGGATATATTGAGGCTAAGAAGCGTGGTGTAAGGATACTGTACGTTACCGAGATCACGAAAAACAACCTGTCATTCTGCAAAGAGATAATGCGGTTTGCTGAGTTGCGCCATCTGGATGGCGTCAAGGGCAATTTTGCAGTCAGCGACACAGAATACGTGGCAGGCATAAGGCGCCGAAGCATGTTGGCGAGTCTGGTGCAGAGCGACGTGAACGAGCTGGTGCAGCA
>CBQWHN010000116.1:0-3320 GCA_967728685.1 uncultured Nitrososphaera sp. | reverse complement strand
CCAATGGAACCACACAACATTTCACTTGTTGTGTTAGGTGCAGCGCTACTGTGGACAGGCTGGTTCGGCTTCAATGCAGGTTCAGCAGCAGCAGCTGCGTCAAACGCCACAAGCGCCTTCGTTGCAACCCAGATCGCGACAGGCATGGCATCGGTAACATGGGCCCTTATATCTTGGGGACACACTGGAAGACCTTCTACAGTTGGCGCAGCCTCTGGTGCAGTAGCAGGACTTGTCGCCATTACGCCGGCATCAGGATTCGTCTCCCCAATGTCGGCCATAATCATAGGCATACTCGCCTCAGTTGTCTGTTACGCAGCGGTTGCATTCAAGAATAGGCGCAAATGGGACGATGCACTCGACACATGGGCAGTACACGGCATGGGCGGTCTTGCCGGCGCACTACTGACAGGCATCTTTGCGGAAAAGAGGTTCACTCCGTGGGGTGATAACGGCCTTGCCTTTGGCAACCCTGCCCAGCTGGTCGAAAATGCAGCCGGTGCATTTGCAGCCGTTGCGTGGTCGTTGGGTATCACTGCGATCATTATCAAGATAATGGACGCAGTGTGGCCTGGTGGCATAAGGGTCACTCCAAAGGAAGAAGAGATAGGTCTCGACCTCGCACAGCACGGAGAAAGGGCGTACGTAACCGGTTAAGGGAATTCCCCCTTTTTTCTCCTTTTATTTTTATCTTCCAACTACCGGAAGGTTTGCCACCCCGCGTAAGGGTGTTGTCGTCGCAAGCGTAAGCTTGAGACAACAAATATTATATCCTAGTATTCGTAATTGCTTTCAGCATGAGTGCTCGGGGCAAATTCACAACCGGCCAGACATGGGGAGCGCTGAAGAAGGCATGGAAGGGCTACAAGATTGCCAAAGTGCAGAACGACAAGACAAAGATGACAGAGTACGCGAGAAAGATCAAGACTCTGCAGGGCGAGCTCGGCGTCAAGCAATCCTCATTTCCTGAAGTTGGCGTATGATAAAATCACTCGTACACGGTGATGACCCGGCTTCCTAGCTTTACAAGCATGGGGCCTATGAATGTCGTCAGAGCAACGGCCATGCCTATTATCGGAAAAAGCATGCTGCTAATAACTCCAAGATCCTGACCAGTTTTCAGCACAATGAAAGAAAACTCGCCCAGTTGAGCCATACTCAGTCCGATTCCTAGTGCAAATTGTTTTTCAAACCCAAAAAGCCGGACTCCCGCATACACGCTGCCGATCTTGCCAAAGACCGTTACAAGAGTAATGACTGCAACTGGGATCCAGTACAATGAGATCAGCGAGAGATCCATCAGTGCGCCTATCGTGACAAAGAATATTGCAGTGAAAATTTCTCTTGTGGGGGAGATCATGACAGATATCTGCTCCGAGAACTTGCTGCCAGCAATAATGACGCCTGCTAGAAACGCACCGGTGGCAGCAGAGTACCCGAGCTCGTACGAGAGGAAAGCAAGCCCAAATGCCATTCCCAAAGCGAACATGATCGTTATCTCGTAGCGTTCCAGCTTGGCGATCAGCGCAAATATCCTAGGCATGACAAGAACACCCGCGCCTATAGTTCCACCGATAAAGAGGCCTATTTCGCCAATGGTCACAAGGACTTCAGTGAATGCGAACGAGCCACTTACCACTCCCGCGTGCATCGCGCTTATTATCAAGATTGCCACGAGGTCTTCGATCACAAGCACGCCTATCATGAGGATCGCAGATGAGCTCTCGATCTTGCCCATGTCTTCGAGGACCTTGACGATTATCGCAGTCGAGCTGATAGAGAGAGCAGCGGCCAGAAACATGGCGTCATAGAATGACCAGCCAAGGGCGCTTCCGACTGCGAAGCCAATAGCCAACATTACGAGAACTTCGATTACTGCAATTCCGGTGCCGATCCTGCCTATTGCGCGTAGCTGCCCCAGAGGGAAGGTGAGACCCACTCCAAAGAGCAAGAGGACGATCGCTATGTCGGAAAAGTTGTTTAGCATATCGATATTCGTGATGAGGCCAAACGGTCCAAATGGGCCTATGAGAATTCCTGCGATAAGGAATCCAAGCACCATCGGCTGCCTGAGAATGTATGCAAGCGCCCCAACAGCGGAGCATACCAAAAGTAGATACCCTAGGTCTCCTACTAGCTCGATTCCGACAGTCAATCAACAGAACAAGTTTTCAGTTGCTTTATAATACAAAGTCAAGATTACTTTACTTTTCCATTTGCTCACCGTGATGTACGAATCGTGCATTAAGATTATATACAAGTTTTTGCCTTCGTGCTGATACACTTGGAGTCTCGACAGCACAAGGAAGCTGAGATTATAAGCGAGATCTTGCTTAAGGCAGCCAGCGAACCAGAATTCAGGAACGAGCTAATCAAAAACCCCGGAATTGTTTTGGAGCAGTACAACGTTTCGCCTGAAGCAAAACTGATTATCAAAAGTAGCATAATCGACCTGACGCAGTAACCTCAGATTTAGAAGATTCTACAGTCCAATTCTAGATGATGACACCTTAGCTTACTTCCCTAGTTAATAGATGAAATCGTTAGGATCTATTTCTGAAATTCTAAGACATTGAATTAGCAAGCCTGATTAAGCCTTATGCCGGAACACTACTTTCACAGCAATTACATTTGCTATTCAAAATTTGGAACGAAACCTGCTGTATGAGTCACCATTTTTTGCCAGAAGTCTGTCTCATGTAGTAGTAGAGGTACTGCTGCGCATAACCGGCGTATCTTCCAAAATAATCTCTTGCGCTGCTCGACAGGTGCTCGTACTGTTGGCAAGTGACCTTGTTTCCAAATTTCTTGTTGTGCAGCCACCTGTAATGGCCGACAAGCGCCCTTGCAATCCATACGTCTATAGGGAAGGCGTCAAGCTTTTCAAGTGAAAACAAAAGGACACAGTCTGCTATCTTGTTGCCGACGCCGTAAATTTGTAGCAACTCATTTTTGGATTCTTCATAGCTCATGCGCCTTAACGCGTCAAAATCTAGCCGCCCACTGGTGACGGCATCCGCCGCCGCTTTTATCGCTTTTGCCCTGTATCCAATGCCGCAAGCCCGCAGCTCATCAATGCTAGCGGAGTTGATGTCGGCAGCCGATGGGAAGGTGAAAAATTCGATGCCATCAACTTTTACCGGCCTACCAAATTTCCTTGTCAATGCGTGGAGCATCCTGCGAATCATGGGGATGTTAGTATTGCTTGCGCATACGAACGAGAAGAGACACTGGTGGGGCTCTTGCCTCATGAGGCGGAGACCCGGGTACGCCTTGATCAATCTATGGATGAGAGGATCGCGTGATATTTCTGAAAATAT
>CBQWHN010000115.1:0-3533 GCA_967728685.1 uncultured Nitrososphaera sp. | reverse complement strand
TTCGAACCCGCGACCTCTACCTTACCAAGGTAACGCTCTACCAGGCTGAGCTACCAAGGCGCTGATTCTAATGCAGTTGGAAAACCCTATAATAATTATTGGGAGGGAGATCAAGATTTAATTACGCATGGCAATTAACGCAACTCTAGGCCTGCGGGGGTTGTAGAGCCTGGCCAAATAGGCTGACAAAATTGGAGACGCGGGACTTAAGATCTCAGGAATGGGTTATCCCGTCCTTCAGGGGTCCGTGGGTTCAAATCCCACCCCCCGCACCTTTTTGCTATTCTATCTCTATGTTTGAAGCAATTGTTAGCTGACCTTACAGAGGTTCTTCTCCTTGTGGTCCTGAAAATGCATCTGACAAAAATCGTTGTTGCAGTCGTAGCAATGCCAGCCTGAAAGCGTGTAACATACGACGCATTTGCCAATTGGCTTGTTGTAGTCATAGTTTTTTCTTGGTTTTGCAGAGGATTGTTTTTGCTGCCTTGGCTGTGGCTTCATGTATTGTGCCTCAAAAAAGTAAAGAATTCGTATGCCGACGCATCAACTAGAGTACCTCAAAAAATACAGATGTTGAAGCGGTAACGTCCAACGCTCTCAATTAACAACTCTATTATTTAAGCATTGACGTCCATCATACATAGTCCATACGCCATCTGAAGATTTATTTATCTTCTTACAATCCTATCAATCCGCGATGGCCGCAGCGAGAGGCAAGACAATAATCGAGGTCACAGTGGTAGGGCCGGACAGAAAGGGAGTCGTTGCAGACATTACCAACTTTATTTTCAATAACAGCGGCAACATCGAAAAGATAAACCAGAACGTTGTCCGCGGTCTTTTTGGGATGCAGCTTGAAGCGTCGTTTGCAGAAATCGACAGGAGACACCTGGACGACGGCCTCAACCAATTGGCCAAGAAACTGTCGATGGAGATCAAGGTTCACTACCAAGAGCCGAGCAGGTTGCAAAATGTTGCAATCTTTGTAAGCAAAGAATCGCACTGTCTTGCAAAATTGCTCGAAGCAAAAAGGAGTGGTGAGATAAAGGCCAACATACCAGTCATCATTGGGAGCGACACCACGCTCAAGCGTATGGCCGACGACGCTGATATAGCATTCCATGCCGTCGTCCACACCGATCAGGCAGAGGCAGAGAACGAAATCCTGCTATTGATCGACCAGTACAACGCCGACCTCATAGTACTTGCAAGGTACATGCGCATCCTTACTCCGAACTTTGTTTGGCGCTACCCGAACAGGATAATCAACATTCACCCCTCGCTCTTACCTGCATTTCCAGGCGCATACGCCTACGTACAGGCGTACGAGCGGGGTGCAAAAATAGTGGGATGCACCGCGCACTTTGTCACGGAGGATCTTGATCAGGGGCCGATCATAAGCCAGGAGTCATTCAAAGTTTCAAAGAGAGACACACTTGAAACTATCAAGAAGAAGGGTCAGGAAATGGAGGCGGCAACACTGCTTGAGGCGGTAAGGCTTTACCTTGAAAACAAGCTTGACGTCTACTGGGGCAAGGTCTACGCTAAGGAAGACGATCCGCACAAAACCAAAAAGTAGTTAATGCGGCCAGCCCGCTTTTACATACATGTCGGTACCGGTCTTTGCCATGAGCGAACATGACTTTAAAGCCGCGCTTAAGAAAACCAAACTGGCGATAATCCCTGTGGGATCATTGGAACAGCACGGCAACCATCTGCCTGTATCGACTGACTCGCTCATCACTGAATACATTGCAAGGCTGGTCGCGGAGAAGGTCAGTGCATTTATCCTGCCGGTAATTTCGTACGGGGTTTCATTTGAACACAAGCCGATGTTCAATGTGTCGCTCCGAAACTCGACACTTTCAACCCTGATCTGCGACGCTTGCGCTTCACTCGCCGAAAACCGAGTAAAGGAGATAATTATCCTGAACGGACATCATGGCAACATGGGTGCTCTACAGTACGTCGCGCAGGAGCTTAATGGTCGGCTGCCAAGGGATGTCCGTGTGCACACCATTCATTACTGGCACCTGATGAAGAGTGATTTCGACCACGCCGGGGAAGTCGAGACCTCGCTTGTGCTTGCGATCGCGCCGGGACTTGTCAGGATGGACATGGCAATGCCAAACTCCAAAAAACTTTCAAAGTCAAAGGCCGCGTACAGCAGCATGACCAACGCCCCCGGCTCATTTCCGAAAATAACAGGCAATGGCGTGTGGGGCGATCCGAGGAAGGCCACGGCTGCTAAGGGTGAAAGGTGGATAAAAGAGATCACCACGGGGTTGGCCGAGACGATTACCGAGTTTGCTTGAACTGCAATGAAATTTTAATATATGCCCACATTGCGCTTACCTGTAGGTAGAATAAATGTCTGTAGATATGGCCGTAAAAGTTCTCGATGAGAGCCTTGGAAAAGTTGTGCTTATCAAATTGAAGGGTGGCAAAGTTATCAGGGGTAACCTCCACGGTTTTGATCAACACATGAACCTGTTACTTGAAGAATCGGTCGAAATCCTGGAAGAGGGCAAGTCAAACGATCTTGGTACCATCGTTGTAAGAGGGGACAACGTGGTCATCATTTCGCCACCGCCAAAGTAGTTGCAAGAGGTATTTGAAAAATGACGAAAGGTACTACTTCGATGGGCAAGTTCACCCGTAAGAAGACACATATACGCTGCAGAAGGTGCGGCCACAACTCTTACCACAAGCGTGGCAAGAGATGTGCCAAGTGCGGTTATCCAGACCCAAGGATGCGCAAGTACGATTGGATTAAGCGGCAGGTCATCTGATACAAACAGAAAGCTTTTCTTTTGGCATTACCAAAGGCAACAATAATGTCCGCAGAATTCGCCATTATAGCCGGCTCGTCTGTAGCAGGCGCGATATCGGCTGCATTCATTGAGAGGCTGTCCAGATCAAGGGTTGGCAATAAAAAGCAGCTGAAATTGACAAGCGCCGCCAGGGCAGAGCTCCTATCGCTTCTTTTTGAGAAAAACCTCGCTTCGGAAGCCATAACCCGCGTCTACGAGGCATCTCAGGAAGGCAGGATCGACAGGCTGGACCGCGATAGGCTACTAGTAAAATACAAAGATAAGCTGGACTCTCTCAACCAAAGAATCGCCCATTTGCAGCCAGTGGCAGACTTCGCGGACTTGAAGGAGCTGCGAAACAACCTAGTATCGCTAATTGAGAACAAGATTTCTGTGCTTGACCAAAAGCTGCTTGAAATGAAACCAATCGTTACTCACGACGCCGTCGACGCAAGGGTGCAAATGATAATCGCCGAGACCGCCAAGGTGCAGGCTGCACCAGTAGAGCAAAAGTCCGTCAAGGCCGAGGAAAAGACTATCGACCACCTGCAAAAGGAAATTGTGCAGGCCCTCGAGAAACTTGAGCAGGTCGAGATAGACAAGGACTAGGTTACAAATTTCAGAGGTTCCGGCAACACTTGAAATGTCGCCGGCAGGATGCCGACCGGCTCACCATCTAACGTGACCATCAAGCAAGCCATCTGACATATTGGCCTCCGG
>CBQWHN010000114.1:0-3587 GCA_967728685.1 uncultured Nitrososphaera sp. | reverse complement strand
CTGAACTGTCTAGAATTTACGACTTGCTTGATATTAGCAGATAAAATCGGGTAATAGCAATAAATATTAACACTGTTAAAAAATCTTGCAGCATTGTGGACCTCGTAATATCTGTCTCCAAACTGCATCAGATCCTCAGTAGCAGGGACCTCCTCATAGTCGATACCCGGCCATTCTCAAGCTACACTGACTCACATATTCCTGGCGCGGTCAACATCGACCTTATGCAGTTTCACTGGATTGATACCTCGAAGCAGGGGATAGGACAATTCAACAAGCAGGCAAAGCTCTTGCTTTCAGACATCGGGGTTTCAAAGAACAAGCTTGTCGTATTTTACGATGATGTTTCAGGCATGTCCGCAGCAAGAGGAGTGTGGCTCTTGTTGTATTTCTCCCACACCCAGGTTGCAATGTTGGATGGCGGGCTCAACAGGTGGAAATCGGATGGGTTCAAGACAGAAACTAAAACCCATCCGTTTATACATTCAAACTTCAACGGCAAACCAAATCCCGAGATTCTTGCCGATTTTTCACGAATAAAAATAGCGATAGAAAAGAAAAAGGCAATTATTATTGACGCTCGCTTAAGGGAAGAGTATGACGGTTCGGCCGTCAGGGCGGCGCGCGCCGGCCATATCCCGACAGCAATCAACATCGACTGGAACGAGAACCTGGAGCAGGACGTCTTCAAGAGTCCTAAAATGTTGGCACAGATGTACAAGTTTCCAAAGGACGCCGAAGTGATAACATACTGTCAAGGCGGTTACCGCGCTGCCAACAGTTTTGTTGTTCTGAAGATGCTCGGCTTCAAGAACGTAAGGATGTACCTTGGTTCGTGGGGCGAATGGGGTAACAGACCGGAGTTGCCTGTGGAAAAGTCTAGTCGTAAATGAAGTCCGAGCTAATACTGAGCAGCTTGTTGTTCTTCAAAAAGTAGCAGTTAGTCATCTTGCGCCTTTGTGCAAGCTTTAGCACCAGAAGTTGCATAACGAATGTTGACTGCAACAACAATCCAATGCCAGAGCCCTTGAAATCGACGTGGACGGAAGAAAATCCCTCTTGATTAAGCCTCTGACTCAATTCCTTGCCCTCTTTCCCAATTGCTATTACCTGATCGCCTTTTTTGGCACTGAAAAGCGGAGAGTGGCAAAACTCTTCGGATTGGTAAGGCATTGCTTTTGCGCCAAAAACTTCATTGAACTTGAGTGCGCCATAAGTTGCGATTGGATACAGCGAGGCGTTGCCAAGTATGAAATAGCTGCCCTTGCTGTCAATCTTGCCCACTAGTCGTTGCGCCTGTTTTTCAGCCTGACCGTATATCTTTGCGAGGTCTGGGAGTTTCACTCTCGCGGCAAGGGAACTGCAGGCAAGCATACTCGAGGTAAAGCTGATAGTTCCTGCGGTGGTGACACCCGTGCTTCTGTATTTCAATTCAATAGTCTGATCGCATGCGCTGGCAAGGGGGCTGGATGCTCTTGCGGTAATTGCAGTAATGCGAATCCCTCGGCTCTTGGCCACTTTGGCTGCAATGATATTTGCCTTTGTTTTGCCGGAAATTGAAATGACGTACACGTTACGGCCGCTTGCCAGTAACGGATTTTGGATCAGGTCGCTCGGGTAGCAGCAAAGGGCGCGACCGCCCGAGAGATGCTGTGCTGCAAAGCCTGCGACGTAAGAGTCACCCGAGCCAACAAATAGGCAGTTCCTGCTCTCCCACGACATCACTTGTTTTGACAAGCTCACCACCTGGTATCCTATCTCTGCCTGCATCGCTTCTATGGCGTTCACAGTGTCACAAAAATCAAAAGGTCCTTAAAAGTTTGAAAAAAGTCTGCACTAGAATTTCTCCTTGGATATCTTTTTCGCCTTGATATAGTCTACGAAGTAGAACAAGTACGCCCGCTGGTTCACCTTGAGAACCCAAGGGATGAACGACTCGACTTTGCTGCTCTTCTCCCCAATCTCAAAACCAGAATCCTCAACGAGCTCGCGAAATGACTGTCCGTCAAAGGTCCTTTTTGCCGGAGGTTCTCGGTTATAGTCGTACGGGTCGGTGATTACAACATCGCTGTGAGGCTTCAGCAATTTGTGAACAGACGCAAGCAATTTGTCAGGGTCTACAAGCTCGAGTAGATTCAGCGCAAGTATCAGGTCGAATTTCCCTTGGTGGAACGGGGCATTGAGCGAGTTGGCCACACAAAACTCCATGTTTCCACGCTTGCCTTCATACATTCTTTTCCTGGCTTCGCGAATAAATGAAAATGAAATATCGATCCCGATTGCAAAAGCGTATTTTTGCGCAAGCAGCATTGTACAGTATCCCACTGAGCACGCCATGTCGAGTGCGACTCCATCCATCTTGGGGTTTATGGAGTGGACCACGCGGTTGTAAACTTCGTTAGGCTTCAGGCGCCACCTGAGCGACTTTAGCAGCCTGTCCTCGGTAGAATGATCGTACTGTGTCCACCTGTAGGGAACAAACCAGCTGCCGCCTTCTTCGTACCTGTCGTTTGCTGCATTGCTGGGCGAAAGTTTCGATCCGCTCTCCTTTAGGAACTCCTTCATTTCATTTGTCTTGGTGTCCAGCAGCCATCTGCCATATGTCTGCGATCTCCCTGCCGCGTAGGCAGCAAAGTCCTTGACTACTATGGCCACACCCTGAATTATTGGGTATCTTGCGCCGCATTCCTCGCACTTTAGAAATCCTTCTGTGCACTCGTTTGCTCCATCCATAGCAAGGCTCTCAAGGCTGAGGCGCAACTGCTTGTCCGTGTGCTGCAGGCATACAAGATGGTGCGCGAACTGGATCTTCATAGCCCAATATCACAGAGGCCATGTCATATAAATATCACAGAAGCCCGTCTTCGTGCAGCCTGTTTAAGACGGGAGCCAGAAAGTCGCGCACTTCTCGCTCGCCCAGCTTAATGGTCGTAACGATGCCAAGCGCGATCGAAAGCATATTGCGGTCTTCTCTAGCAGTATGAATTGCAGCGCCGACTATTTTAAACGACTTGGCGTTATCGCGCAACCACTTTTTCCAATCCCCGGTGCGTTCTGCGTTTGCTTCGAGCGACGAAATAACGTAGTCGATGTCCATCCCTTCGTGTTTGTCAAGCAGGCTCAGCTTGACCATCGGAAGCAAGAGCGTCGCCTCTTTGACATCGGAGTGCGTCTTGTTCAATTCGTCAATGATTTCGTCTTCCTTATCTTTCGGCTCGATGTCTCCATATTGCGGAAAAAAGTATCCGGCCAAATTGCCGTTCCAGTCGTATATCTTGTAGAGCGTGTCATCGTATTCCGTCTTCCACCCGCCGCCGCTCTTGCCGAACAACTGATATCATCGTCATTTCCGACATATTTGTATGTAATCTGTATCGCCAGTGATAGCAGTCAGAAGCTACGACGCCGACAAAAGATTTTTTGCTTACCGTTGACTTAAATTATCCCTGAGGGCTTAACCAGTTCATGTCAGAACCACAACCATCACAAGAACAGACATCCCAACGCAGAGACGGTCCACATGACACAATATACATTGGCAAAAAGCCACTAATGACATACGTGACGTCAACCTTGATCCAGCTAGC
>CBQWHN010000113.1:0-3628 GCA_967728685.1 uncultured Nitrososphaera sp. | reverse complement strand
TTGACCCCGAGCCACTCCAACCCTTCGGCAATGGCGTCATAATATTCCAGCTTTTCCTTAAGCGGGTTCGTGTCATCAAAACGCAAAATCAACCTGCCATCGTACATGTGTGCATACTCTTCGTCAATTATAGCCGCCTTTGCATGTCCGATGTGGGGATAGCCGTTTGGTTCCGGAGGAAACCGGGTCACGACCTCGCCATGCACAGCTCCTTCAAGTGGAGGTAACTGTAATTGTTGTTCTCCTATCCGTTTTTTGGGTGCCGTTTCTCCTGGTGCGAGCTCTTCCAAGAGCAACTTTTGATCTGCAAGTAACATTGCATTTATTTCATGCACTACCGCCTTGATCTCCGGGATCAGCGCCTTTATCTGGCTGCGGAGTTCGGGCTTTGAACCAAAGAACTTGGCAGTTACTGCGTCAACCTGCGCCTTCCCGTCGTGCTCAACTGAATTCTTTAACGCGATGACTTTGATGAACTTCTCAGTGTCCGCGTCACTCGGCACGGGTACTACAAACTCCTGCCCACTACAAAATCTGCCGAAAACTGTAGAGACCTTCTGGCGTCAGAGTCGCCATAGCCTTCTATTGCTTTCAGCGCGTCATTCATGTACTTTCTTGCCTCATTTCTTACATCTCGATCTATCCCAATGTCTGAGATGACCCTAACTGCTTCCTTGATGTCAGAACTCGAAGCCCTATCCCTTGCTCCGAATATTTTCAGTACCTTGTCCCGCTTTTCCCCTTTGGTACTGTTCAGCGCAAGCAGAATGGGATATGTCTTCTTTCCCTCTCTGATGTCGTTGCCGGCGGCCTTGCCTGTCAGTTTAGGATCACCTGTCACGCCTATCAGGTCATCAACCAGCTGGAAGGAAATCCCGATGTTGCGGCCAAATGACGAGAGGTTATGGACGTCACGCGCAGTGTGGTTTTGCGCCGAGAGTGCGCCCAGCGCGCAGGAGACTTGAAAAAGCGCCGCCGTCTTTTTCCCAATCATGTCGATGTACTGCTGCACGGTTGGAAACTTGCTGCTCGATGCATATCCAATGTCTGTGGCCTGACCTTCACAGATTTCTGTGCAAGCCCGTGAAAGCTGTGCCACCATGCTGGTTATGTCACTCTCAGGAATTCCAATCTTTCTGCCGTTAAACGTGATAAGCTGAAATGATTTTGAAAACAGGATGTCGCCGGCGAGTATGGCGAGCGGCATACCATAATAGCGATGCACAGTGGAAGTGCCGTGTCGCATTTCATCGTTGTCCATGATATCATCGTGCACCAGAGTGAAATTATGCACGAGCTCGACTGCAGCCGCTGCAGGCAGCGCCCTCTTGACACTGCCACCAAGCATTTCGCAGCTCTTGACTACCATGAAGGGTCGCAAGCGCTTGCCCCCCGTGCGTATCAGGTGCGATGATGCTTGGTAGAGCTCCTTTGGCTTGCCTTCGAGGGAACGGAGGATGAATTCGTTTACGGTAGAAGCATAAGATTCCAGCTCGCTTTTGATGCTGCTTGCTTTCATGTACGGCTGCTAACCTCCTGTGCTAGCGCTCCTGTCAATATATATCTTGAGCTGGCAAGAGCGCTGATGTTCCTGGCACCGACAAGGAACATCGCGCTCCTGAGCTCAGCTACCAGCGTGTTAGCAAATGCAAACAGGTTTTCACGCGATTGCGATGCCGCGCGGAGGAAGGGGTACGCCATCGCCGTCATGCTAGCACCAAGCGCTATGCATTTTGCAACCTCAAGGCCATTTCTTATACCACCTGACGCAATGAGCGGCACCCTTACTGCTCTGTGTACCTCTATTAGACTGGCCGCGGTGGGGATTCCCCAATCCCAGAACATCTCACCGAGGTGGCGCTTGAGGTCGTCTTTCACGGCTTCCGCCCGCAACTTTTCAACACCGGCCCAGCTCGTGCCCCCGGCGCCGGCTACGTTGATTGCAGCAACGCCTGCCATCTCTAATTTTGTCGCAACCTCTTTTGAAATGCCGGCGCCAACTTCCTTAACAATCACTGGCACGTCTATTGTCTTTGCAAGGTCTGAAATCTTGTCAAGGACGCCTCTGTAGCGCGGCTCGCCTTCCGGCTGTACTAGCTCCTGGAGAGGGTTCAGGTGCACCACTAGCGCGTTTGCCTTTATCATTTTCACAATCTTCCTTGCTTCGTCTATCGTGAGTCCCTTTGCGAGCTGCGCGCCGCCAATGTTTGCTATCAAGAAAGCATTTGGCGCATTCTTCCTTGCAATCGAATAAGTGGCTGCTAGCTCTTCGCTCTTCAGGCCGGCCCTCTGACTCCCAAGACCCATGCCAAAACCATACTTTTCTGCAAGCTCGCCCAGCCTGCCGTTAATGACGGTGGCTTCGTCTGTTCCGCCTGTCATAGAATCGATTATTATCGGCGCCGCGAACTTTTTGTCAAGGAACTTTGTCGAAGTGTCGATGTCGTCATAGTCGAGCTCCGGCAGAGCGTTGTGTATTAGCTTGACGTATTCCAGGTACGTCGAAGTGGTCTTTGCCTGCACATTTTTCTGGAGCGGTATGTCTATGCCGTCCTTTTTCCGCTGCTTGATAATCTCGATGTCTGAGGAGACTTCAGAGGTATCTGGCAACTATCCCCTGCCCCCCTTCACCATCGTGCCTACCTTCAATTTACCTTGTATGGCCTCAGCAATGCGCTCTGGTACGAGCCCGTTTACCATCAATACGTCCATTCCGTTGGATGCAATCTTAAATGCTTCTGTGACCTTTCTCTGCATCCCGCCCGTCACGTCAACGCCTAACGCCTTTGAGAACTCGATCGATTTCCTGCTTTTCAAGTGTATCTCGCTTACGACTTCTCTGCTTGCCATGTCTTTATAGATCCCATCGACATTAGTCGCAAAGACCACCTTTGACGGCCGCAGAACTATTGCCAATATAGTCATGAGCGCGTCGCCTGACAGTATTGAATACTTTGTGCTTTCCACATGCACGACGTCGCCAAACGTTACAGGCATGACCTTTGACTTTGCCATCGCGTAGACCTGTCTTATTTTTGCAACGATTGGCATGCGGTTTGTCGCAAATACCGAAGGTGGCATTCCGTACGGGTTGAGCCCCGCCATCCTCATTGAACTGACAATTATCTGATTGAGCGCGATCATTGACTCGTGCACGACAGAAACTCCATGTACGTCATAGCTAGCTGGCTTGGTGTGCATCCCATATTTCATTGACCAATAGTGACCAAACGAGCCGCCGCCATGCACGATTATGGCCGGCACATTCAGTTGCGCCAGAACCCGCGAAATGCCGTCTATTGCGCCGGCATTTGCTGCAAGTGGCTTGTCCTTGAATGTGACCACTGAGCCGCCGAGCTTTATCAGAGCAAGTTTTTGCAATAACAAGCGTACTTTTTAGAGCGGATTTAAAGATTTGGCATAGATGGATCCCGCTTAAATTCGACAGCTCAGAACTACATCTTTAGAATAATGGGTTCTAATGACTAGGCGTTTGGTTATTAGGGGGTGTCAAATTCATTGGGATAATTTATGAGTCAACGTTAGTGACCTAGCGCTAGCGGACGGAGATTTAGATGTGAAAAGATATTACACAATATTGTTTATGCATCAAGGAGTTAGTAAGTAA
>CBQWHN010000112.1:0-3733 GCA_967728685.1 uncultured Nitrososphaera sp. | reverse complement strand
AAACGTAGACCCCCTTATAAGGCAAAAGTTCATAATGACCCGCCAATCAAGAGTGCGTGTATCATGTTTGCCATAGTTCACATGAGCGACGTTGTCAGGATTCCTCCAAACAGGCTGACTCACTCCCTTAAGGAAGCGGCTATCCAAATACTTAAGGAAAAGTACGAGAGCATGATCAGCCCCGATGTTGGCTATGTCATCATGATAACCGATGCCGACACAAGTTCGGTCGGCAAGCTCGTGGCTGGAGACGGCGCGACCTACCACAAGGTCACTTTCAAGGCACTTACCTTCTATCCCAAGCTTCAAGAGATAGTTGAAGGCGAAGTTGTCGAAATCACTGACTTTGGTGCTTTTGTGAGGATAGGCCCGACCGATGCTCTTCTCCACCTCTCGCAAATCACTGATGACTACCTTAAGAGCGATGTCAAGCAGGGCGTCATTGTTGCAAACCAGACGGCAAGGTCGCTCAAGATCGGGTCGAAATTGCGGGCAAGGATCACGGCAGTGAGCCTTGGCAAGGGTGCAGGCATGGGCAAGATAGGAATAACGTGCAGGCAACCTTTCTTAGGCGCGGTGGAGTGGATTGCCGAAGAGATCAAGAAAGCCAAGGGCGGAGGCGAAAAGGACAAACAGGGTGGTCAGACAGTTGCTCCAAAGGAAAAGAAGGGAGGAGACAAGAAGTAGTTGGCAAAGGAAAAGGCTTGCAGGAAGTGCAAGGTGGTAACCACTGGTAAGGTATGCCCCAATTGCAAGTCAACCGACCTGAGCCCCGACTGGTCAGGCATCATACTTGTTTTCGAGCCTGCCAAGTCTCAGGTTGCTAGGACTCTTGACATCATTACCGCCAACAAGTACGCCCTGAAGGTTTCATAGATTGCAGGACCTGCAGACATTTATTGATGTCAGGGAAATGCTTGCAAACTTTTTGCTGGAGGATATTGGCACAGAGGACATCACGAGCAATAAGATAATTCCAGACGATCTTTTTGCCAAAGCCGAAATCATATGCAAGTCGCGTCAGGGAATAGTCTGCGGCCTTGAGGAGGCAGCCATTATTTTTGATATTTGCGGGTGCACAAGCAAAATTCTGACTAAGGACGGTTCAAGGGTCAAAAAAGGTAGGATTGTCATGAAGTTATCAGGCAATGCCCGCGCCATCTTGAGGGCTGAGAGGGTTGCGCTTAACATCATAATGCGCATGAGTGGCATAGCGACCGAGACTAGGCGCATGGGCGATCTTGCCAAAGGGGTCACGATATTAGCCACGCGCAAGACCGCTCCAGGCTTGCGCTATTTTGACAAGAAGGCGGTAGTTGTGGGCGGTGGCGGCAAGCACAGGATGCGGCTTGACGACATGGTGTTGATAAAGGACAACCACATTGCGCTTGCCGGCCCTGCTGAAAAATGCGTCAGGCTTGCCAAGAAAAATATCGGCTCTTCTATCAAGGTCGAATGTGAAGCAAAAAACATGAAAGAAGCGTTTGCCGCAATTTCGGCAGGAGCGGACATTGTCATGTTGGACAACTTTACTCCAAAACAGGCCGCCCAAGCTGTAAGGCAGATTGCGAAAATGGGCATGCGCAAGAAAGTGAATATAGAAATTTCTGGCGGCGTTAACGCAGAGAACATCAGGCAGTACGCCCAAGCCAAACCTGATTTCATTTCGCTCGGCTACATCACGCATTCGCCAAAAGCAGTCGATTTCAGCCTTGAAATTACGAAATAGATAGCATACGGTCTATCGCAAGCTTTGCCTTGTCTGCAATGTCTTTTGGCACCTTTACTTCATATACATTGTGCGCAAGCGAATTGTACACCTTTTCTAGCGTAATCTTTTTCATGTACTTGCAAACTGCATCCTGCTTGATCGGTATGAACTCCTTGTCAGGGTTCTCCTTCTGCATGCGGTACAGTATGCCTGTTTCAGTTGCGACAACAAACTGCTTGGCATCAGACGCCTTTGTATGCTTCATCATGCCTTCTGTTGAAAGTATGTGTCCTGTCTTGGCTAGGTCACCCTTTGACATGTGGTACATCGTCGAAGATGTGCAGCTGCATTCTGGGTGAACGAGAAAGTCAGCCTTCTTGAATGTTGCAAGCATCTTGTTAATGTCCTCTGCCTTTATGCCGGCATGCACGTGGCACTCACCCGGCCATATGTACATGTTCTTCCTCTTAGTCACTTCTGCAACGTACGAGCCCAAGAACAGGTCTGGCAAGAAGAGCACCTCCCTATCCCTAGGTATGCTGTTTACCACATTGACCGCGTTTGAAGACGTGCAGCAATAGTCAGAAAGTGCTTTAACATCCGCAGTAGTATTGACGTAGCTTACCACCGTTGCGTCAGGATGCTCTGCCTTCCAGACCTGCAACTCGTTAGCGTTAATGGTTGATGCTAGCGAGCAACCGGCTTCGAGGTCGGGTATCAGAACTTTCTTTTGGGGGCACAGAATTGAGGCGGTCTCGGCCATAAAGTGGACGCCGCAAAATATGATGATGTCTGCGTCTGTCTTAGCCGCGTTCTTTGAGAGCGCAAGTGAGTCGCCTATAAGGTCGGCAACGTCCTGCACTTCTGGCAACTGGTAGTTATGCGCCAGAATCACCGCGTTCTTTTGTTTCTTCAACGCAAGGACTCGGCGTTTGTAGTCAAGATCTAGCATCGTCATATCTTTTGATAAACATCAATATTATGGAGGCTCTACATTTAAAGTTGTACAATCTAGGATAACGCTGCCTCTGAAATCAAAATCGCAGGCAATACTTGCCACCATTGGAGCATGCATACAAATATAAATATTCAAGCGACAACTCCATTGCAGAGACTAATGCCAACACACGGATCACTTACAAAGGCCGGCAAGGTACGGGGCCAGACCCCAAAAATCCAGGGTAAACCACGCTTGAGCCCAATCGCTAGACTTCGCAACAAGGACAATTTTGTGAAGCGGTTTGAAAAAAAGAGACTCCCGGGCCAAAAAAAGCCAGAGCGCCGCGGTGGCAGAAGGTAAAAATCCTTCTAACTTTCTTCTTTTATCATAGATGCCCAAGAAAAAGATCGGGCTTGTAGGTTGCGGCACCATTGGAACCGAGCTTGCGATAACCTTGGACTCTAATAAGATACCTAATGCTTCGCTCGTGGCGATCTTTGACATCGCCGGGAGCAACCTGCAGAACTTGAAGTCAAAACTGCACAACAGCCCTGGCGCTTATTCTGATTTTGGCACATTTCTCGCTTCTGGTGCAGACATTGTCGTGGAGGCGGCCTCGCAGGATGCCGTGAGGGCATTTGGCAAAGCAATACTTGAAGCTGGCAAGGACATGATGGTCATGAGCGTTGGCGCCCTTGCAGACAAGAACTTCCTTACAGAGCTACTCCAATTGGCTGCAAAGAAGAGCTGCATGATCTACGTCCCCACAGGCGCGATTGCAGCCATTGACGCGATAAGAAGCGTAAGACATCTACTCGATTCTGTCACGCTTACAACTACGAAAAGCCCGAAAGCACTGGCAGGCGCCCCATTTTTTGAAACAAGCAAGATCAAATTAGATGCCATAACAAAAAGTACGGTTATCTATGAAGGTACTGCGGCAGAAGCCGTCAGGAAATTCCCAGCAAACGTCAACGTGGCCGCGGTGCTGAGTCTAGCAGGAATGGGCATCGACAAGACCCGAGTAAGGATTGTGGCCGACCCCCAAGCGACGACGAACCAGCATGAAATCGCCGCGGCCG
>CBQWHN010000111.1:0-3749 GCA_967728685.1 uncultured Nitrososphaera sp. | reverse complement strand
ATCATCATTACCATTTCCACAGTAACAGTGCCCTTTGTTACGGCAATCTGGCAGATAAATGTTAAGAAGCAGGCTGGCCGGTTACTTTTGTTTGGCGAAAAACGCTAACATTGCCAAGGTGATGCGCGACCTAGGCTTTCTCACAGAGGTGAGCGATGTCGACCCAAACGCGCAGTTCAGATCCCGCGCCTACTACAGGGCGGCAGACACAATAGCAAACCTGCCGCAAGATGTCGCGGACCTATACAGGAAAGCAGGCATCAAAGGGCTGCTTGAAATCCCTTCAGTGGGCAAGAATATCGCCGCAAAGATAGAGGAATACATCAAGACAGGCAAAGTGCGTGCCCTAGAGGAGATGAAGGCAAAGGTGCCTATCAACATCGATGAGCTGTACGGAATAGAGGGGGTTGGCCCAAAGACCATCAAGATTCTGTACGACAAGCTGGGTGTAAAGAACATGGCCGATCTGGAAAGAGTTGCAAGAGAAGGCAAGCTGCGAGCGGTACCCGGCTTTGCTGAGAAAAGAGAGCATGGCATGCTTAAGCGAATAGAGTTCTTCAAAAAGGGCAAGGCCCGGCACATTATAGGCGAGATCTACCCACTCATAAAGCAGATCGAGAAGACCCTCTCGCAGCTCCCAGGCGTGAAAAGTGCTATTGCCGCCGGCTCGGTACGGAGGATGAAGGAGACAATAGGCGACATCGATTACCTAGTAGTGGCAAGCAAACCAGAGCCTGTGATGGAGTTTTTCACCAAAATGGCTGAGGTTCAGGAAGTTGTCGGAAAAGGTCCTGCCAAGGCGTTTGTCAGGCTTGCAAATGGAATGGACGCCGACCTGTTGGTGGTGCCGGAGGAGAGCTGGGGTTCGGCGCTTCAGTATTTCACAGGGAGTAAGGAGCACTCCGTCGAGCTACGCAAGATAGCGATTTCAATGGGGCTGCGGCTGAACGAATGGGGTGTTTTAAGAGGCGAAAAGAGGGTTGCCGGAACAACAAAGGAAGGAGTGTATCAGGCACTTGGCCTGCAGTGGATACCGCCGGAGATGCGTGAGAACTCTGGCGAAATAGAGCTTGCACGACAGGGATTAATCCCAAAGCTTGTCGAGTACGGGACCTTGAAGGGCGATCTGCAGGTTCACAGCGAAAACAGCGACGGCACGGCCACAATAGAGGAAATGGCGCGCGGAGCCAAGGCATTTGGGCTTGATTACATTGCAATTACCGATCACACAAAGAGCCTTGCGCTCGCCGGAGGCCTTGACGAGCAGGAGCTCCTGCTGCAGGCAAGCAAGATACAAGAACTCAATGACAAGCTAGAGGATTTCCGCGTTCTTGCGTCTGCGGAGGTCAACATCATGAAAGACGGCTCACTTGACATCGCAGACAACGTGCTTGACAAACTTGACATCGTGGGTGCCGCTATCCACTCGCACTTTAATCTGCCAATTGAGGCCCAGACAGAGCGGCTAGTGAAGGCTGCAAAGAACGCGAGCGTGGACATCCTGTTCCATCCGACAGGCAGGCTCATCAACAAGCGGGCCGGATATCCTGTCAACATTGAGCGAGTGATCGAGGTTGCAAAAGACACCAATACCGTGCTTGAAATTGACGCTCATTATGACAGGCTGGACCTGAAGGACGAGTATGTCAAAATGGCCGTGAAAAAGGGAGTGAAACTGGTTATAGACTCTGATGCACACCATCCAATCCACTACGCGTTCCTCACGTTTGGGGTCGCACAGGCGAGACGCGGATGGGCAACACAGCTGGATATACTCAATACACTACCCCCAGACCGGCTGCTGCAAGCCCTAAAGTAAATCAATTATATGCCGACTTCCGATACTTTATGGCATGCGCACGACCTTTGAAAAGGATGACCAAAAGGCAAGAAGAGTATTCCTTGGCGTCTTTTACTTTTGTGCCTTTGTCATGGCGGCTATTACGTTCTATGCCATATATGTCAGCCTCAATGAATATTTGCAGACAGGCAAGGTCATAGTTGGTGAGGTGCTGGTCGATACCGAGTTCCCGGTCCAAGGCATGGCCAAGCTCGTAACATATTTGATGATAGTGTCTGTCATCGGCTGGTACTGCGTGGTCAGGCTTGGCGGCGACAGGGTAAAGAACATTCCCAAATGGCTCAAGTCGATACTTCAGCTATTGGTGCTTTCCATTGCAGTCGTCTCGCTCTATGAGTTTGTATACAATTTCATAATATGGAATTCGCTCATAACTGCCGACGCAATAAAGGGCATAATAGACATCGACGACAAGAACATCAAGTACCCAAATCCCGACACACCATGGAACCTTGTGTTTGCGACCAAGATGTCGCTTGGCGCATTCCTGATCTCGGCCCATGGCTTTTACACGATGAGCAAGCCAGAAAGGAAATTAGAGTAGCCACTCTTTTACCCTAGTTCTTTCAAAGTCCTGTTTTTTCTGGAAGTTCTGCTCTGACGGCGCTTCGAGCCGGAGCGACGGGCCGGCAGGGTTGAAAAAGTCGCCCTCAAGGTAGCCAGCGCGCTTGTTGCCAACCTCCATGAAGCAGTAGCCCTGCCCGGCAAATGTCGCAATTGCGGTCCTGCCACTGATCTCGTCTATAATCTGCCTGGCGGCGACCTTTGCCTGTTCTTCGGCAAATATGCCGGCCTTCGGCAGGGCCAGTGCGCCCACCTTTATCTCGGTGACGTCGCCTATTGCAAAGACATTCTTGAATCTGGTCTTCATTGTTTTCCTGTCAATCGCCACCCAGTCACCATCTGCCAAACCAGCACTGCTAACTACCTCCGGGGCCCTGTGGGGCGGGATGCCGACAAGAACATCATAAGATGCCATGTTGCCGTTCTCAAATTCCAGCTTGTCGTCCGTGACTGACTTTATCTTGTGTGATGGGTGGAACCGTACGTTTCGCTGAGAAATCATCTCGACTACGTTTGAGCTTATCTGTGGGCCGGCCACTGGTAACGCTATCGGGGCGGGCGTGTACATGTCAATCTCGATGGAGCTTCGGGTGCCCTGCCTTGTCAGTACGCTGTCTATTATCAGCGACGCTTCGTATGGTGCCGGCGGACACTTGTAGGGCATACCCATTATCGCAATTGCCACTTTACCTCGTTTAAGTTCTAGCAGCCTGTCGCGCAATTTAGGAATCTCTTGCGCGTCGTAGAGGTTGTAGCCCCTCCCTACAAACCCGGCTATCCTGCCCGGTACAAGCTCGGCACCTAGCGCAACTATCAGGTAGTCGTATTCGATCCAGCCATGATCCCTTGCTTGTACCCTGTTTTGTGTAATCTCAATCTTGGTCACTTCGTCGTTTAGGTACTCTATCCCCTTTGCGTTCAGCCCGTCAAGCGGAGTTTGGGACTCTTCCAGATCTCGACTTCCCTCAAGTATCCACAATTTTACAAGCCCCATCATGAACGACTTTTTCCTGTCTACTACAATGACCCGGTGGTCAGGGCCAAGGCTTTTCCGGAGCTCTGTGGCCGCCGCCAGGCCGCCAAAGCCGGCCCCAAGGATCAAGATTCGCTTGCTCATCAGCGGATAAGATCTGAAGACTATGTAAAAACTTTTTAGTGATGAACGCGATTGATAAATGATGCCGGAGAAAAAGAAGTACACATTATATGATGACGCCACGCTGGAAAGGATGAAGCATTATTTCAAGCAAGAGGATCATGACGCGTTACTAAGGTACATCAAGACTCACGGCATACGAAAGCACTTCGACGTTTTCGAAGAGAT
>CBQWHN010000110.1:0-3754 GCA_967728685.1 uncultured Nitrososphaera sp. | reverse complement strand
AACAGAAGCGAGAATGGGCTTATAGCTGTGAACACGAGGGACATTGGGTTCCTCCGTAGCCAGAGCACCCCTGTCATGTAGGCGATAAGAAATGCCTGCCTGACTGGGAGCATGCTAGTCTCTGCCATTCTGGTTTTCCCCAATGCTGCCACCTACGAGGTAGACAAACACGTCGTCAAGCGTGACTGGCGAAACGGTGAACGCAAGGTTCTTGCGCAACGCGAGCTCTGACAATTCGCGAACCGCTGACTCGAAGGTAAAGACACGCAGCATCCCGGCGCCCGTGTCGACCACCGATCCGTAGGGCTTGAGCGCGTCAATGTCAAGCCCGTCGCGTGCAATGTCTATTCTGATGTTCTGTGGTATAACCCTGCGCAGTTCTTGGATAGTTCCGTGCGATATGACCGCGCCCCTGTCGATTATGACAATATAGTCCGACAGCATCTCGGCCTCGTCCATGTAATGGGTCGTCAAAAGAATCGAGCCTCCTTTCGCCTTCCAGTCCTTTATTGCGGACCAGACCTGCCTCCTAGAGACCGGGTCCAGCCCAATTGTCGGCTCGTCCAGAAACAATAGCTGCGCGTCTGTAGCCATCGCCATTGCTACCAGAATTTTCTGCTTCATGCCACCTGAAAGGTTCATAGCGGGCCTGTCCCGCGCTTCGTAGAGCTCAAGCTTGCGCAATATATCCTCCGTTTTAGCTTTTGCAGTTTGTTTGCCCTCGCCTCTTATCTGAAGCCAGTTGTAAATGTGGTCCCATGACGTCAACGCTCTGAGCGGACGGCCCTCTTGTGGGACTACGGAAATCAAGTCACGGATTTGCTTTGCGTGCCTTACTACATCATAGCCCAGTACGTTGATGCTCCCGGCACCGGGCATCAGCTGGGTCGCACAAATGCGCACAAAGGTTGTCTTGCCCGCTCCGTTCCTGCCGAGCAAGGTCAAGATCTTGCCCTCCTCTATCTGGAGCGAAACGTCAGATAGCGCAGCCTGGCGGGCACCCTTGTATATTTTGCTTACGCCGGCCGCTTCTATGGCAAGCACGAGATTACTGTGCAACTCTCTAATGTAGACTTTCTGCTATGCGCCAGAGTAGGGGAAATCGATCCCAACTCCTCTAGACTTAACTCCTGGTCGCAGCAGCATGATATTCTGAATTTTGGACACTGGTACAATGGAACCGGCGATTTTAGATATGCAAATAAATCCCTTTGTGCAAGATACTGCGTAAATGAGAAGGGAATACATAGTTGCTCGGATTGAAGCGTCGCAGGACGGCAGCCCGTACGTCTACGTCACATTCAACGATCCAAAAGAGTACAAGCCTGACAAGCCAAACATGAACCCGTTTGGTACGGGCACGGCGACGTTCAGCTCAATGGATGATCTCATGAAGAACATGCCCAAGATTATGGCGAACTTCCCTGGTATTGGAGGAGGCCTTACAGAATCGCCAACTATAAAGCTGAGCATGAGAGAGTATCAGGACATGGGCATAAAGGTCGGCGACAAAGTTCACATTGAAATACAGAAAACGGAGAGCAGCGGCGTTTAACTGTTGTACCCGAAGAAGACGCTTTGATTTAAATACAGAAGCCGCGTAAGACATTTGGTTGGAACAGCAAAAGAACAGGGTGCGTGCCGAAATTAAACTTCCCCTTATACTTATTCACACACCTTTTGGGCTTACATTCTTTGACAGGGTTGCTAAGTGGCGCGCGGCCAAATTTTACGCCGACTTTAACACATACATGATGCCGGCGATAACCGCACTTGCGATATTCCTCATCATAGGCTCTCTAACTGTCATGTTCTCCAATGCATCCGCGAGGGGCGCCGTAGCTGGCGCGGGCCTTCAGGCCAATCTGCTCATCCCAGGCCTTAACCCATATTTGCCCATAACATACGGCTGGGCAGCCCTCATTATCACAATCATTATTCATGAGGCAGGCCACGGCATTGTCGCCCGAGTCTACAACCTCAGGGTTGACTCTACTGGAATAGTGTTGTTCCTCGGTCTGCCAATAGGCGCCTTTGTAAACATTGAAAGGGAGGAGCTTAACAGGGCGACGCTCAAGCAAAAGAGTGCTGTCCTCACAGCCGGCCCACTCAACAATATGATACTGGCCGGCGCTTCGCTTCTGATTCTGTACTTTGTAGTATCGACGCTTATTCCTCTTCCGCCGGACCCAAATGCCCCACAGTTTGGCGTGGCGGTAATAAGCGTAGGCTCCGGGAGCCTTGCAGAGTCGGTAGGCATAGAACCCGCATCCGTGATCCAATATGTTGCAGGAAAGGAAGTTAGGTCACTAAACGATTTGGGCAATTATCTGCACGCAAATCTTGGCAGCACAGTAAATATTACTTGGATCAACAAGGCCGGAGACATTGTAACGCGGCCGGTAACGCTACCTCCGGCAGTAGAACAGGGCAAGGGTGTCCTTGGTGTGACCGTCACTTTGTTGTCACCTGATCCGCAGGCAGTCCTTGACAGGTACAAGGATCAGTTCACTCAGAATCCACTTGGCATACTTCTTCCACCCACTTTCCAAGAAGGACTAGTCCCGTACTCTGACATGATGGCTTCAAAGTACACATCAAGCGTACTTGGTGGCGCGTACGCGCCAGTTGCTAATATGCTGTTTTGGCTTTGGTTCATTAACTTTAACGTCGGCATATTCAACGCACTTCCGATTGGCCCTCTTGACGGCGGTCAGCTCTATGGTGCCTTGATAGAGAAACGGGCAAAGTCAAAGGTGCTGGCCAAGAACGCAAGCATGCTTTTGACCCTTGTCATGGCTGCCATAGTGGCAATAGCTATACTAGTGCCATACGTACCGTTCTGATGAGCACTATGCTTTTATAATGGAAATGCCGATATAGATTCGGCTTATTACCGGTTTATGCCCTATCCGATTTATCATAGCCAAGAGACATAGCACTTTGGTGATATAGCCAGACGAAAGGCAATGGGAGAATTGGAAAAGAACGATAGAGTTGGCGAAATTATAGCTCAGGAGCAGTCCGCACCTCAAAAGAAGCTCAGGCCGGCCGCGGATATGGACGGCTTCGTTACCAAAGTGACCACTGAAAGTGAGGAGGCTGTAGGCAAGATAATACTGAAGTCCATCCCGTCCGACTCACAGATATCGCTGGTGAGATTTGAGGGTCCCAACATTGCCCTTTACACCAAGAACGCAAAGTTCGCACTCACCGAGCTTACATATTATTTGTCGTCGTTATCAAAGAGCCTGAAAAAGAGGTTTATCATACGCACCGACCCGTCGGTCCGGCTGCATGAAGACCAAACTAGACAGGCGGTGGTGAAACTGCTGCCAAAGGACGTGCTTGTCTCTGCGGTGTTCTGTGATGATGCCACAGGTGAAGTAGTACTTGAGGTAAGCAGGCCTGAGGCAATTGACCCGAATATGATAGTGCAGATCGCGCAGTCGACAGGATGGATAGCACACACTAGGCGCTCGCCTCACATCCCATCTACGAGTATCAACATAATCCATTCGACGCTCAAGGGATCAGCAAAAGAGAGGACGGAATTTCTGCAGAAACTTGGCAAGCGTATCTTTAGAGGATCGCTTATTGTCGGCAATGGAAACGGGAACGGTGGCACGCACCAGCAGACTGTAATTAGCGGGTCAGGCTCGACAAGACCCCAACCATGGTCAACAAGCAGAGAAGAAGTGCTGCTCTTCTGCCTCGGCGGAGTCAAGCAGGTGGGAAGATCCTGCTTTATTGT
>CBQWHN010000109.1:0-3779 GCA_967728685.1 uncultured Nitrososphaera sp. | reverse complement strand
TCGAAGACTCGAGTCTATCTTGTCTTCTGGCACGCCAAAAAACTCGAACGCTTCCTTATGGCTTGTAACGCGTAGTTTGGCATTGGATTTTACCTTTACATAAACTTCAGAGGTCTCGTCCAATAATAATCGAGCGTATCTATTCCACTTCTCAAGATCATCCTGCCGCATAGCTAGGAGATTATCTACCATCCTTGCAAATGCCGCAACTATGCCCACACGATATTTTTGCAGCTCTAGTTTTGACGGGTCAGAATCAGGAAGTGAGCGGATGAGCGAACACAGCAGGAATTGGTATTCATCAAGGTTCTTGGCTATGCTTGCAGTGTGTGCTACCTGGGGTACAACTTTTCTGACATCCACAGACGCTGCCCCAAATACGCCCTGCAAGCCTTTTATCCTGAGCTCGGGCGATGTTATGCCATCGTTCGTAAGCAATCTGTCACAACCTGGCGCGGCAAGGAGCCTTGATATCATTGTGTTGAGCGGCAGCATCTGTCTTAGTTTGTTGTTCGCGTTAATATGCAAATTGGAGGAGAAGAGGGTCGGCCGCTAGCTCTGCTTATTTCTTAGTCTTTTTACAGTCAGCTAGGCGGCACAAGAACACGCTCAGAACGGGGGGGGAGACTATTCTTACTGAGGCTCTATTGTAGATGGGGGCTTGCTTGACACTGCATATGTGATCCATGTCGCTCCATCTACTTCATTCGTTATCCTATTGCTTATGCGTTCAATGACGTCGTATGGCAATCGCGACCAGTCAGCGGTCATTGCATCAACCGACTCTACGACTCTTACAGTTACAATATGGCCATAAACGCGCTCGTCGCCCAGCACGCCAACGGCTCTGTCGTCGCCGACCGCGGCAAAAGCTTGCCATACCTTATCGTACCATCCTGCCACCTTCAATTCATCTTCAACTATCTTGCTCGCGTGCTTGCATATCCTGATTTTTTCCGGCGTAATGTCGCCAATTATTCTGACAGCTAATCCCGGTCCAGGGAAAGGATGCCTCTTTAACAATTCATCTGGAACTCCCAGAAGTCGCGCTGCCCTCTTCACTTCATCTTTATAAAGATAACGCAAAGGCTCAATCACTTTGAGTTTAAGCCACTTTGGCAGTCCGCCCACGTTGTGGTGCGTCTTGATAACTGCCGCCGGCCCCTTTGAAACCCCACTTTCAATGACGTCTGGATACAGTGTGCCCTGTGCAAGCCACTGGAACGGTCCACTCTTTTTAACAACATCAACAAACACGTTGGCAAATTCTTCACCAATTATCTTTCGCTTTTTCTCAGGGTCTGTGATGCCTTTCAGCTTGCCCAAGAATTGCTTTTCCGCATTAACGTAAATAATATCAATTCCAATGTGGTCCTTGAAGAGCTTGACCACTTCTTTTTCTTCATCCTGTCGCAAAAGTCCGTGGTTGATGAATACGCAACGCAATTGGTCGCCAATGGCTTTGTGCATCAATGCAGCGACTGTAGTCGAATCAATACCGCCGCTCACTGCCGCTAGTACTTTCTCCTTGCCTACCTGCTTGCGTATGTCCTGAATCGTTGTCTCGATAAAGCTCTCCATGTCCCACTCGGGCTTTGCACCGCTTATCTCCTGAGCAAAGTTCTTCAGGATCTGTGTGCCCCGCTCTGTGTGCACCACTTCTGGGTGGAACTGGATGCCATAGAATCTCTTGTCCTTGTTGCCGATGGCTGCTGAATGAGAATTTTCAGTGTGCGCAAGGACCTTAAAGCCTTCTGGCACTTTTTCTGCCGCGTCGCCGTGGCTCATCCAGCAGTTGATGCTTTGACCGAGACTTTTGAACAAATCTGACTTGTCGTCTATGACAAGACTTGCTCGCCCGTATTCTCGGCTGTTCGCTCTCTTCACCCTGCCTCCAAAATTATCAACCAATATCTGATGGCCGTAGCAAATTCCAAGAATTGGCTTGCCCATCTGGAAGAGATCCCTATCAGGTTTTGGCGCGCCCTTTGCATAGACGCTCGCCGGTCCCCCTGAAAAAATTATCCCCTTTGGGTCTATTTCTTTGATTACATTGGCCGGGGTATTGTAAGGTAAAAGCTCACAATACACATTTGCTTCGCGTATTCGTCTGCAGATGAGGTGGCTGTACTGCGATCCGAAATCCAGAACCACTATCTTGTCCATCGACTATCAGCTCTTTTCTAGCATCCTTGTAAATACCCAGGAAGATGTGTTGAATATCTCCTGCAAGCGATCCTTGTCGCGGTAATTATTTATCACGATTCGCTTGATAATGCCGTTTTCATCTTCAACCCTGTAGTTGAACGTGTCAGGCTCCTTTATGCTCTGGCCGGCGTCTTTATTCTTCATCCCGTCAAGTATTCTGTTCAAAAAAAACGATTTGAATGGAGGTGTGTTGACGTTCAGGCTCAGGCCGGGGGCCGGAATGATTACAACAGAGTTTGGCAACACTTCTGCGCTGGCAAGCCAAAAGTCATCCTTGGCGCGCTTGAGAGGCCTGATATCCTTGTTGTCGGTAGCCTTCATTGTCGGCGCAGTCTGCGGCCGCGCGCTTGCAGCCTGGTGTGTCTCCTGCACCTGTGCAGTAAATGCACTTCCCGCAGCTGCAAAGCCAATGCTAGCCGCCGCCTTAAAGCTACCCTGCTTTAGCAGATCGTCAATAATCGATAGAATTGTGCGGAACCTTTCCACCTCCTCCTGTTTGTCTGATATCTGCTTTATCAGCCACTCCCGTGCTTCGGCAGCGCGCCTGATGTCGTCCTCAGAATAGCCTGACATTAAGGATCTGTTAACTTCTCGGATCAAGCCGCCTAATTAACTTGCTTGAATCTACTCTGAGGATTATTGGATTAAGCTCCTAGTGAGCTGGGCATATAGATTGGCTTGAAGAAATACAAGGAAGCTGCAAAATAAGGATGACAAAAACTGGAAAGGCTTGATAAAAGACGGTCAACTAAAAAAGGAGAGAGAAGAGTTCAGTCATAATCAATTATCAAATAGCCCCCATGCCCAAAAGTCATAGAATGGCCACGAAAATTATCGTCCAACACTTGGCGGTTCGCACCTGAAATTTCAAATTTGCAGTTGTTACAGACTCCTTTCATAATAGGTCAAAACCCTATGAGAATGATATACATTCGTCTGTCATTATTCTTGATTACATTCCGGGTTTGCACACCGTAAGCCCAAAAAATGTACTATTCATCTACTCCTGAAAATGATTGAAAACTATATAGTTAACATCGCGGTATGCTAATGGTGGAAAAACCTTATCAAACGAGACCTGCGTTATCAAGCACAAAGAAGGCTCCAGGCTTTTGCATAGTATGTGGTGCAGCTGCTACAACCGAAGCATTGTTCAGGGTGCAAGGGGCGATAATAATTCAACGATATTGTGACAAATGTTTGTCGGGTGCAAAGTACTAAGTAGCTTTACCTTCCTCTCTCCCAAAGACGCTAGCTAGATTATAGCATGCGTCTACGAGCCAGCTGAACGTCATGGAATGACTTAATGTACATGCCTGCTTTTCCTCCGCCCTTCGCAAGATGGGACGAAGCAGGATGAGAGGTAATGGCGTAATTCTGTTGACAAAGGCCTTTTCTGTTATAGGGATTCATAGCATATTTGCACATTCAAGTAAACCTTGAATCTCTATCAAATTCCCCCCCCCCGAGCAGGGCTTGCAAACTAATCAACTGCAGACGTTCCTTAAATAGAAAAGCCAGAGGTAACAAAGTTAAGTCAGGTCTATTATGAGCTGACTTTGTGATCTTGT
>CBQWHN010000108.1:0-3799 GCA_967728685.1 uncultured Nitrososphaera sp. | reverse complement strand
TGACTGCGATAATCATCGTGCCTTCAGACATGAAGGATGTGCTAAAGAAAGAGAGTCTAAAGTTCCTGAAGTCAAACCGGGTCTGTTTCGAGGCAGAAGGACTTCGGCAACGAGGCGATGTAAATGATGCTATTGAAAAACTGCGAAATATCGCCGAAATTGACTCGGAGAATGCTCAGTCGTGGTGCATGCTTGCCGGCATGTACAACGAGACAAATTCCGATAAGGCAGTGCCCTGCTACGAAAGGGCGATCAAGCTGAACTCGAAATACTACCTTGCTTACCGCGGGCTCGGCAACTATTACTTGAAAGGGAAGAACTACTCCCTTTCAGAGGCATACTACAGCAAGGCCATAGACATCAACCCTACGCGTTTTGGCCCCATCTACAAGAACCGCGCAATAGCGAGAATGGAGCTTGGCAGCAACCGTGGCGCAAAAGAAGACCTTGCCAAGTATTTAGAACAAATGCCGTCGGCAGAAGATAAAGAAATTATCAAGGAAGCTATTGCCCAGCTTTGACCTCAGAATAGATTTTTGTTTCAAGCGGAGGAGTAAGCTTCGTGTAAGATTAGCAAGCGGCAGAAGAATATTTTAGGTTCATTTCCTCTGCTTGGCTTGGTTTTTGCAAAATACGAGCACCCTCACTCCGTCGGCATTCTTGCAATAGAATTTTCTGGTGGCCCTGGTCTTCATCAGACAATAAATGGATTTTTGATTCTCATGGTTGCTGTCTTGTAAGTACGCGCACAGCCTGCTTGAACTCTTCACCGGAAAGAGGAGGTACGTTTGCAACCTTGAGGTTTTCCTCGACATGTTCAGCCTTTTTCTGCCCAATAAGAGGTGCAATGACCGAGGGAGTTGATCTTACAATCTGCACGAGCTTGCTCACAGGGTCGCTCAGGCCACCATAGTCAGGTATCTTAGCGTCCAATAGTCTCCCCTGAAAGAGCGGTATGCTTGTGAACACACCTACTTTAAGCTTTGCCGCCGCTTCCAGAATAGTCAGGTTCCGATCAGAACCAACAGATTGGTTCCTGAGCAGCAGCGCTTCGCTGTACGCAAGGTTGTAAGGCAGCTGAATAAACCTGAATCCGTGGTCTCTGCCACCGACGTTCTCGGCAGTCTTGACTGCCTGCTCGAGTGATAGGTATTCGTGGCTGCTTGGCGGCACTCGAAAGCACGTCCAGGTTGCCATGCCATAATAGCGGACCTTGTTTTCCCCTTTGTATTTCTCATAAACTTCAAAGACTTTTGCAAGCATTTCCATGAACTGCTCTCTGCTCACATCCTGATTCCAGCTTTCAAAGGCATTGTGGACGTAGACGAGATCAATCGTAGAAAGGTGCATGTTCATTAGCGACTTATCAATGCATTTTGCGAGGTAGTTCGGGTTCATGACATTATGGCCTGAGCTGATGTCGTCTGCGGTCATCACTTCTGTCTGGATGTACATCCGGTGTACGTATTCCATCACGTCAACATTTGGATAGTCCCCATCGTTTGTGACGTAGCCATTCTTCGTCGATATGAACACGTGATCGCGTGAAATCTCACCGTCCCTTACCAGTCTTAAAAGGGCCTTTCCAATGCTCTTTTCCGACTTCATTGCACGGTAGTTTATCGCAGTGTCAATGACGTTGACTGCGCCTGATTTTACAGACTGATAAACCGCATTTTCAACCGCCACATCATCCTCCTGCGTAAGCTGGCCGAGGTATGTCCCGATCCCGATGCTGGAAAGAAAAAGGCCATCAAACATCTTGAAATGTGCCGCCGGCCTTCCTTGCGAGGCAGCGTGCTGAGCGTATTTCTTGGTACCTTCAGGCGTGACGTGACCCTGTAGCGTCTTATACGATGACAATGCTCCATGTAGGAACGCTGGAAAATAATAACGAATCGAATCTTGCCACTCCCTTAGAGGGAGCAAGCCTTATTTTCCGCTCACACGAAATATCAGCCATGGCAGTAGTGGACCCGAACGTGCTCAACCCGTTCGTACTGGTTAATCCGGCAGTGGCCCCAGTACTTGTAGCCGTAATTACTGCGATTTCAGTATCGCTATCGCTGATGATTTCGCGCTATTTCTTCAAGTCGTACACGTTTTCTGGCTTTGGCTATCTCCTTGGCCTGCCGGTGGGCTTTGCTTTCCTCGGTGCGTCGTTCCTATTTGAAGCATCAAGCCTGATCTACAACGCAGACCCGCTGTTGTATCCCGCGTTCTTTTGGATCCAGATGTCGCTCCAGTCCGAAGCATTTGCGCTAATCGCGCTGTCATACTACTACAAGAACTCTGATGCAAGCGAGTCCGGAAAGAGATTGCTGGCAAGGGACATGCTCGTCGCAACCCTACCACTGGCTATGATTGCAATCCCATTCGTGGTACCCACCTTTGCTCTGGCAAGCGAGCCGTACTTCAACTACGCAGGCCTCGCTGACCTCAGCTTTTACATGAGGATATTCAACATGGCGGTAATAGGGTACATATTTAAGAACACCATCGTATCGCTTGTTAGAGCCGCAAACGTCAAGTTGCTGTATGTGCCAGCAGCATTTGCGCTGCTGTGGCTTGAGCAGTATTCACTGGCTCTCGCGTACTTTGACAACAGCGTCGGCGCCTTCATCGGCTCAGTCGTCGCAAGGATCGCGGGCCTTGCTTTCTTTTTGTACATCATGCATAGCGTAACTTCTAGGAGGAGGATTGAAATTGAGGCAAGAAAAGCGGCATAAGCTTCAGCTGTTTTATGAAATCCTCTGCGCCATAGAAGAGGACACAGCGCACAATGAAATCGCCAAGCCCACACATGTCCAACACTTCACCAGATTGTCGTACGACAAAATGATGAACCACTTTGATGAGCTGGAAGAAAAGAGCATGATTCACCGCGTAAGTGGAATGATTGCTATAACTAACAAGGGCAAGATGTTCATCGAGCAGTACGACCAGTTGATAAGCCTTATAGAAAGTGCAGGCCTTTAGAGCGACGGCAGCAAGAAGGAAAGAGTCGCGCCTCGGCAGATAGAGAAAGTCTACGATCGGGCTAGTGGATTTCTGACGTGTTTGACAATATCAGTTTCTATATAGTTCTCTTGGAATGTACAAAGTCCACACACGCGCAAGATGGTTTCTTAAATCAGATGACAAATTGATACTTGAAGATTGCACTATTCTAAAAGATCAAGCTAAGCGCCAGCAATAACCCCGTAATTCGCGAATATGTCACTGCCGACGCCATGGCCGGCACCAACCTCTTAAAGCTTTGCTGGTCATTCGTTAGCGACATTATTGACTTCGCTGCGAACGGGATCGACGCGAGGCTAAGAAGAGAGTAGATCTTGGTAAAGCCAAGGAAAATTCCCATAATTATCATCGCGTAGGCGGCCACTACGAAAAGTGGAAACGTTTTTGCTGCCAACTCTCTGCCAAGAACTATGACAAGAGTTCGCCGGCCTTTTGACCGGTCCGCTTCAAAGTCAGGAAATGAGTTAACAAAAAGCACCGTTGCAGAGAGGATGCCGACGATTGCACCAACATACAATGCTGCGGGTTCTATTGCCATTGACTGTACGTAGAAAGTGCCAAGTACGATCATTGCGCCCTTGATCGCGACAAAAAGCTCGCCGAGTCCGGCGTTCACGATGCTTGTAGAGTAGAAATAAATCGAGACCACTGCAAAACCAAGAATTACTGCTATTGTAATGCCGCGCATGGCCACAAAGTACGCGCCTATGGACGCGCCGAGGATGAGAAAGATCAGGCCCGCGACATATACGACCTTTGGTGTGAGCAGTTTTTCAGG
>CBQWHN010000107.1:0-3815 GCA_967728685.1 uncultured Nitrososphaera sp. | reverse complement strand
CATGGTTATCGAGGTCCTTCCAAAGCCATTTGAACCCGACACTCTTGTTGAAGTTGTCGAGAATTCGCCGTGAATTAATGACGAATGAACGAGTAACAATCGATTACCCCTTTTTTGATACCTTGGTCAGTTCTTTATGCCCTGTGTCGATATTTCTCGAGCTAGACCTTGTTTAGGAATGGGCTATCCTCGAAGTCACGGTCACAGGTTTCACAGTTCCAGAACTTTGAATTCTCAACTAGCCTTGACATAAGATGCCTACAGTAAGGACAGCGTGGCCCATTGATTTTCAGACCTTCTATTCTAAGGAACATATGACAACCAGACGGTACTTTTTTCTAATAAAAATGTGGTGTAAAAGATTTGACAGTAGAGGCTCAAGATAGACGAATCATCAACGGGGCTTTTATTTCCTGAAGGATAAATAGGCATAAGGTCTTACGACAAGACCACATTCAGTGACTCATTACCGCCCCGTCCGACATTCCCCCTGCGCTTCTGGGCGGGGCAATTTAATAAAACAGCCTATGCTGTTCCCCAATTAAGGCTACGAAAATCACGTATCTAAGGAAACTGAAGCGGTTTGATGAGGCGTCTTGAGTGTATGTATTTTCAGCTACACAGTAATTCGATACCAGATTTATTAAATAGCCGAAACTGATAGCCCAGCATAGCGTACAATAATTGAAGATATTGGCCACCTCTACCTCTAAACATCATCTTAGGACGCATACATGCATTACCTGTGGAAAGAAATACTCAAATTTTGATGAATTACGACAGCACTACGCAGCAATGCATTAAAGCACGTAAAAGCTCTAAGCAAATCAATCTAGGGGAGGGGACGGAGTCTTTTGAAAATACTTGTAGCGGAGGACGAACCAAGCCTACTACAAATGTACAAGGTGATGTTTGAAAGCCAAGGATATCAAGTAGTTACAACCAGGGACGGTCAAGAATGTGTCAAAGCCTACGAAGCTGAGCTAAACAAGACAGCGGAGAATAGGACTCCCTTTGACATTGTCGTTCTGGACTATAGAATGCCAATAAAGAATGGCGTTGAAGCAGCGAAAGAAATCCTAGTCCTCTGTCCGGATCAAAAACTCTTGATGGTCACTGCCTATAGCGGTGTTTTAGACTCGAAGGATGAGAAGCTTAGGAAAATGCAAGTAATGCCAAAGCCCTTTGACTTTGACAAATTTCTTGCAACTATAACGGACGAGCTCAAGAACGTATAGACTTTGATGCAAGTCAGAAACAAGCCCTACTCGCCGGCTTTGAGCTGATACCATCCGGCTTTCGGGCCTGAATGAACGAGGCAGTCGCACGCCTCTAAAGTGTCTGCGACAGTTGCCGAATTAAGTGTGAGGGTGTAAATAAAACAGACAAAAAGGTGAAGGAAAGGCTAGTTCTGATGATCTGCAGCTCTGCTCGTCAAAGGGAGAGCGGCTTGGATCGACTGATTTCCATTTTCCCTATTGGAGCTGGGATTGTCGCATCTACCTGCTAAACTCTTTTATTGGCTTTTACGCTTTTCTTAATTGTTGAGGCTCATCATCTACACCGGTAAGGGTGGAACCGGCAAAACCGTGACCTCATGCGCGACTGCCATCAAGATAGCCGAACACGGCTACAGGACACTGGTGATTTCAGCAGACCCTGCACACACACTTGGCGACGCCTTCATGATGCAGGACATTACATACGACCCGCGGCAGGTGCTCCCCAACCTTACAGCATTGCAAATCGACCCGGTAACTGAAATGAGCAAACAGTACGACCCGATATTGGCTTACATGGCGGCCTTATTTTCTGCAAAGGGCATCGACGAAACGCTTGCCTACGAAATCGCGATGCTTCCAGGCATGACGCAGCTGTTTTCACTATTGAAGATTGAAGAGGTTGAGCGCGACAAGTCCTTTGACGCGGTGGTGCTTGATATGCCGGCGTCCGGAGAAGCATTGCGCTATTTGTATTTCCCAAAGCTTGTGGGTAGCATTGGCAGGAAGCTGACGGGCTTGGCCGGCCTTTTTTCCGGCTTTGCAAAAATCTTTCAGCCCTTAGCCAAGATTCCCGCTCCAAGCAAGGAGGTTATAAAGAGCGAGATGGACTTTCTGGACAGGCTTGATGTGCTTGCCGAGATAATTCGGAATAACGACGTTACAAGCATCAGGCTTGTCGCAAACCCGGACACATTCAGCATCGAGAACGCCAAGAGGGCGCTCATGTCCGCAAGCCTGTACGGCATCAATGTCGACATGGCCGTGATAAACAAGATTATGGCCGGCTCGTCGGACCAATACTATGCAAAGTGGGCGAGCTACCAGCGCTCAAAGGTAGAGGATGCCAAAGCAAATTTCTATCCGCTGCTGGTAAAAGAGGTGCAGCTCTACGGCACTGAACTTCGTGGCATTGACATGTTACGTAAGCATGGCGAAGTACTTTTTGGCAATGATGATCCCGCCAAGATATTTTACCGCGGCAAGCCCTACAGGTTTGTAAACGAGGGCACTGCCATCAACATGACTGTGCAGGTGCCGTTCACCGAGAAGGACGACTTTACTATCGAGCGCTACGGGGATCAGCTCACCGTTAGCGTCAAGACACCTGTAGGTCAAGTCGTCAACATTGTCCCGCTGCCTATTGCAACCGCGGGGATGAAGCTTGCCAAGGCAAGGCTCTTGAACCACGAGCTGAACGTACTTTTTGAAAAAGTTTCCTAGACGTCGTTAGCTATCTTCTATTGCCTTTTCGCCTATCAAACTCCCATTTGGTTACAAGAAAAATGCCAAAAAGGGCAAAGCTGGCTACGAAAGCGTATGGAAAAACTGCCACGAATAGGGAAGGTTCCATGCCCAGTAGAGGCAAACAACATATTACTATTAAACGCTGCATCAACCTCGCTCTATCAGCACTGCCAATGGTTGGACGCGTAGTCTGGCGACTTTACAAGAACCAAAGAAAAGAGAGTTAATACGATATTCGTTCTAAACCACATACAGGTGTTAACTAATATGCCATTTAATCCCCAGATGGTTTATATAATATGTGACTGGATTAATTTTGAGAGATAATGCCAATAGATCCAGACTTTCCAAGGAATCAACAGGTGATAGGTAAGATACAGCATACAGACGGCGAGCACTACCATTACTTATGGGGACCTGGAGCCCTCAAAGAAGCTGCCGAAAATGAGGAGGTCAAGGCGGCTTTTGCGGCGAGAGGCGAAGAGATAGTACCGATAGGAGTAAGCGGGACGATGGTCGCAGTAGACTGGGACTCCTGCGTTGCCGACGGGGCATGCATCGAAGCTTGTCCAGTGCAGGTATTTCAATGGTACAGAACCGAGCACGACGTTCCTGCAAAGGAAGTGATAAATATGAAATTTGCCGGAACTGGCAGCTCTGTCAAAGAAGAGCGCAAGGACTATACGGACAAGGCTGACGCGATAAGGGAGCACGACTGCATCTGGTGTATGGCCTGTGTGTCAGTATGCCCTCCGCAAGCTGTCAAGGTAGATCAGTCAAACCTAGAGTTCCACGAAAAGGCTTCTGGAACGTACAATGAGGCTCTTTCAAAGGGAAGCGCACCACCGCCTCACGCCCATTAAGTCTTTTCTTCCTTCTTTTCTCTTCTTTTATATTTCTCGACCATTACTGGACAGGTAGTTGCCAGTGGATGCCGATTCCTACATGGGCATATTCATGCCATCAGACATTTCTCATAGGATAAAGCAGTTCATGGCTGCAAAGGTGGATTTTCCATTCATACAAAATGAAGAGCCTTTGGCTGCGTTCTACTTGTTTGGCAAGGAT
>CBQWHN010000106.1:0-3945 GCA_967728685.1 uncultured Nitrososphaera sp. | reverse complement strand
TCCCGGTTTCCTGCATAGTTGATAACTTGTGAAGAAAATCCTGCCAAGAAATGCTACCGTATGCGTTAACCCACGCTTTGTAGTGATTTGTTACGCTGTCAAAAGCCTGTTTGTGGGAAAGGCAGTATTCGCTGTCTTTCAATGCTATTCTATGGCAAGCGGTGCACTTCTTAGTCATGGAAGGTTTATTTAGAGTCTGGATTTTAAGGGTTATAACAACGTCATGCTTGCTAGCTCTTCAAAAGTTGTATGGATAGTTGCAGTAGGGTACTTGGCATTCTTTTTCGCACTCGCATCGGGCATGATCAACGCGATAATTGAGGGAAGGAACTTGGGTGGCTTTGTGCTCCCGACTCGCTCTGCCCAGACGATTGGCGAGACGGTCGTCATTACGCTGATACTTTTCATCGGCATGGCCGGCACTTTCATGCTCTACAACTCAGGAAGGTCGACAGACCCGAAAGTACAGCAAGCGCTTCTTATTGCAGGCTTTGGAGTGCTTGGCATTGCCCTGCTTCTCGGATTCATACTCGTAAATATCAAACTGTGATCAGACAGTTCCTGTAGATGACCTGTGTTCCTGCCGGTATAGATTCATGGTCTACTATCGTGAGCGCAAGATTGTTTTCTATTCGCTCGACGCTCAACCTCGCTGCGCTCTTGCGCTGGAGCAATCTCCGGCTGGCTGGCGACTGGACCCAGCCGCCATACTTCCTGTAGCGCAGCATGCTTGTTGCAAGCACCGGAATGCTCTCGTCCATACCGCGCCTGACGAGCAGCATTAGCAATACAGAAAGTAGATGGTTCAGGCTGCCTGTCCGCTCCCTGCCGCTGAAGAGGTTGTAAAAGCTATTGACAGAGTCAAATATCACAAGCGAGCTTGCGGTCATTGATTCAAGCATCTCCTTTACCATCGGAACAAGACGACCTTCAGAAGGAAGATAGATGTCGATGCTATCAGCCCGGACAAGTCCGGCATTGAAATACGCTGTAAAGGTGGTATCAAGGTCAACATAGGTCACCTTCCCAAACTGCGATACAAGATGAGCGACGAAGCATAGCTTCGCGTACGGGTCACTGAACATCAGTGTATTTAAGCCACGCGTGCTCAATAGCTTGTCGGACAATTGTGGCTCTATTGCATGAGGTCTGATATATGAGTGACATTTACGATCAAATAAGGCGCGACTTTGCCGTAATAAAAAAGACAATATACATGAATAACGGTGCTATTGCTCCGACGCCCTTGTCGACGATCAAGGCCGTGACAGATTTCATGTTGAAATGCGCTGAATCCGGCCCTGATGCACCTCAGACTTCTGAATATATCACGTCATTACTTAACGAGCTGCGAACAAGGGTGGCGCACCTGATAAACTGCGACCGCGACGAAGTGGTGCTTGTCCAGAGCACCACTGAGGGGCTCAACATGGCGGCAAACGGCGTGAGCTGGAAACAGGGGGACGCGATCGTGGTCAGAGGTGGCAGGCACGAACACTATGCCAACTATTTGCCCTGGGTTTCGCTCTCGCATAGGAAAGGAGTGCAGTTGAAGGAGCTTGCCATAGATGAGAATGGTTACTTCGACTTCGGCGACCTTGAAAAATTGATCAAGGGCTCGCGGCTTGTGACTATGAGCCATGCGCTGTTCAATACCGGTGCCATAATGCCGCTTGAAGAGGTCGGCAGGATTGCACAACAAAATAACGCGCTGTTTTGCGTTGACGCGGCCCAGAGCGCCGGCACGATCCCAATTGATGTGAAAACGATGGGCTGTCACGTTATGGCGTTCCCCGGCTTCAAGTGGCTCTGCGGACCGATTGGGATAGGAGTCTTTTACTGCAGCAAAAGGGCATCTGAAATGCTCTTGCCGCAGGCTATTGGAAGCGAGTCAGCCACGCTGTCAGAACAGAACGTCATCTCTTACTTTGACATGCCAGCCAAATTCCAAGCCGGATTTCGGAACTACTCCGGGGCTGCTGGTCTTGAAGCCTCTCTGAGGTACATACTTAGGATAGGCCTTGAGAGCATCAGGAAAAAGAATATGAAGGCGGCGGGGATTTTGCGTGACGAAATAGGCAGGATCCCGGATGTCAAGTTGTACGGGCCAGACGACGAAAATAAACGGACGTCTATTGTCACTTTCACGGCATCGACTGATTCATCCATTTTAGTAAAAAAGCTGGAACAGGACAACATAATATTTGCTGCAAGGGATATCGGCGGTGGAAAGAAGGCGGTAAGAGCAGCGCCCCATTTTTTTAACAGCGAAGAGGAAGCGGAAACTGCTGCAAGCTACGTCAAGAACTTGCTTCGATGATTATTTCTTTTTTTGCTCGCCCTGTCCTTCAATCACAATCATTGTCAACGTTGACCTGACTTTGTCGATGCGTCTGACGTGCCACGTTATTGTTTCGCGCAGCTTGTCCATTGAATCTGATCTGATTTTGGCGATGATGTCATATACTCCATAGACCCCAGAAACTTCAACAGCTTCTGGCAGTTTTTTGATTTCGCGGATAATTTCTTCTTCGGAACCGAGGTCGCAGTTGATAAGAACATATGCTGTTGGCATGTGGAATCATGGTTCTGTAAGTAATTAAACAGATCGTATTACACCTCTCAAGCAGAGTTATTAATGCCATTCTGGTTCTAAAAATCGGCGTATGAGAGTGATCGATCTTACAATGGTGATTACCCCCTCTATTCCGGTCTTCCCCGGCTCGCCTCAGCCCTCCTTTATTCCGTGGTCCAGTTTTGACTCTGACGGTTACGACTCTGAGGCGGTGTTCATGAGTACGCACACGGGCACGCATGTCGATGCCCCTTCCCACTTTGCTCCAGGCCTTGCGAGCATTGACATGATCCCAGCAAGCAGGCTCGTCTGCAACGCTGTCCTGATAAAGACGCCCAAGCGCGCAAACCAGCTGGTAGAGCTTGAAGATCTTGAAAATGATCGGGTAAGAGAAGGCGATACCGTGGTAATCGCGACAGGCTGGGAAAAGCATGTCGCACGCAGCCACTATATGACTGAAAACCCAGGGCTCTCAGAGCAAGTTGCGAAATATCTGGCAAGGAAGAAGGTCAATGCAGTTGCAATTGATGGCCCCAGTATAGACGCGGGGATTGACAACAAATTTACTGCCCATAATATCTTGCTGCCGCGCAATATATTGGCTGTCGAGAACCTCTGCAATGTAAGCAAGTTATCAAGAAGCCGGTTCACGCTAATAATTAGTCCGCTCAAACTTGGAGGCGCAACAGGATCGCCTGCACGCGCGCTTGCACTGGTTTAGAAACGTGTCTTACTACTATACAGTCCTATAGAGACAAGATAAAGAACTACATTGCAACAACCTTTTTAGAGCAAGCACTAAACTCATGCCCATGGAGTTGGAACGCCCACGAAAAATGGAGCTCCTGCATACACCCAAGTCAGACCTGCTGAGACTCATGAGGGAAAATTCTCTGACTGATGATGAGGTCGTCTTTCTGTACGGATCAAACAAAGTAGCTACAGCCGACATCAGGATGAACGCGCCGACGATCTGTGACAAGCTGCTAGCGATGTTCTTGCGCAAAGCAGTCAAGCACACAACTATCCCCCCTATGACTGCGTAGATTTTTTCCCTTCTACAGCTGTCGAACCATGTCGGGATCAATATGCAAGTCTGTTGCATCGTTGTAACCTATGCCAGCAGGCGTCAGGTTAAGCTCGTCGTCCGGGAATGAGGGTGGCACTGTCACAAGCTCTCTGCAGGTTGATTGCACATACAATGATAGAATTCGTGCTTTTTATGGTGCAGCATTGATATACCATTAAATTATGCTACGTAGGAGCGTAAATTGCTCTGGGCCCGTAGCTCAGCCAGGTAGAGTACCGGACTTTTAACTTTCATAGAAAGAAATCCGGCTGTCTCGGGTTCGAATCCCGACGGGCCCGCT
>CBQWHN010000105.1:0-3957 GCA_967728685.1 uncultured Nitrososphaera sp. | reverse complement strand
TCTTGATAGTTCCTCAACTGTCACTGGCGTCCCACAGCGCATGCACTCATATGTAACACCGCCACTTGTGTTTGAAGCTGCCATCCTGATTTCGGGTGTCCCGCCCACATTTTAAGCTATAGTAGGATGCTGCTGGAGATGCTTATTCTGCTTAATTGCCGACTGTGCGGCAGCTAGAATTGCAATAGGTATCCGGTGGGACGAGGCGCTGACGTAGTCAAGACCGGCGGAGCTGCAGAATTCTATTGAGCGAGGATCACCGCCATGCTCGCCGCAGATGCCGATCTCGATGTCCTTTTTCACTTTCCTTGCCATGTCAACTGCCATCTTCATCAGCCTGCCTACCCCTTTTGTGTCAATGCTCTGGAATGGGTTCACGTTCACTATGCCCTTTTCCAGATAGAAAGGCAGGAACTTGCCCTCGGCATCCTCCCTGCTGAAGCTAAAGGTAGCCTGTGTCAGATCGTTCGTGCCGAAGCTGACAAAGTCCACCAAGTGCGAAATATCGTCTGCCACAAGGCAAGCGCGTACCACTTCGATCATGCTGCCAAACTTGATCTTTAGTTTTATCTTTTGTCGATGCTCCACTTCACGCTTGACAGATTCGAATATCTGTCGCACAGTTGCAAGCTCTTCCACCAGACCAACTTGTGGCACCATGATCTGGGGTTCGACCGTCACACCTTCTTTTGTAAGCTCGGCCGCTGCCTCGCACACCGCTCTTATTTGGGTTTCGTAGATTTCCGGAAACGAGATCCCCATCCTGACTCCCCTATGCCCAAGCATTGGATTTATCTCCGACAGCTCGTGCACGCGGTGGAGAATCTTTTCAACGCGCGCGATCTCGGATGGTTTGCTGCTGCTAGACTTTAGCTCAAATATTTTTTGCATCAGGTCCTCCTCATTTGGTAGGAACTCGTGTAGCGGTGGGTCAAGAAGCCTTATCGTAACCGGCAGACCCCGCATTTCCTTCAAGATTGCCTTAAAGTCTGACCTTTGCAAAGGTTCCAAATCTTTGAGCGCATTTCTTCGCTCGTCCTCGTTCTCAGCCATTATCATGTTGACGAACTGCATTATCCTGTCGTGTTGGTTGAACATGCGCTCAGTCCTGCAAAGCCCGATCCCTTCCGCGCCGTATTTCCTAGCAAGGGTAGCGCTTTCCACTGTGTCGGCATTTGCTCTTATCTTGATGCCCTTCATTTCTGAGGACCACTGCAGGAGCTCCTTAAGCTCTGACGAAATTTCCGGTTCGACTGTCGGCACCTCGTCTGAATACACTTTGCCTGTCGAGCCGTCTATTGTTATTTTCTGGCCCTCGCTTACCGCTTTCTTGCCACCCACGCTAAAGCTCTTGTTGTCGGCATCGATCTCTATCTGCGAGCATCCTACGACACAAGCCTTGCCCATTCCGCGGGCAACTACCGCCGCGTGCGAAGTCTTTCCGCCGCGGCTTGTCAATATGCCTACGGACTGGAAGAATGCGGGGACATCGTCGGGTTTGGTGTCTTCCCGTACTAGTATCACCTTTTCGCCCTTTTTGCCAAGTATCTCTGCACGGGCAACATCAAACACAGCTATGCCGCTGGCAGCGCCTGGCGATGCGCCAACGCCTGTAGCGATGGCCTTTTGCTTGGCACGCGGGTCTATCCTGCGGTACAAGATTTGTTCGAGGGCTTCCGGGTCGATGCGCTCAAGAGCCGCGGTTTTGCTGATGAGCCCCTCGTGATAAAGGTCTTTTGAAGTTTTGACAGCGGCGATTGCATTCATCTTTGCTGCCCTTGTCTGCAGAATGTAAAGCTGGGACTTTTCAACTGTGAATTCGACGTCCTGTGGCTCCTTGAAGTAGTTCTCCAGTTTATCACACACCTCAAGCAATTGCTGGTAGACGTCCGGCATTTCGTTGACAAGTGAGTCGATGTGGTTTGGAGTCGCCTTACCTGACACGATGTCCTCGCCTTGCGCGTTAACAAGGTAATCGCCGTACAGCCGCTTTTCGCCCGTCTCCGGATTGCGGGTGAACACTACGCCGGTGCAGCTGTCGCTTCCCATATTGCCAAAGACCATCGCGACTATCGTGACTGCCGTGCCGCTGGCCATGTCAGGTGTGATGTTGTACTGCTTGCGGTATTCTACGGCGCGCTTGCCAGTCCACGAACGGAACACCGCGTCGATAGCAAGCTCTAGCTGCTTGTACGGATCGGAAGGAAATTGCTTGCCCGTATCTTCGCAGAGCGACTTGAAAGACTCTGCCACAAGCTTGACCACTTTGGGGCTTGACAGATCTTTGCCAGCAAGAATATTGTCAAATTTTCTGTCGTCGATGCCTAGAACGATCTTTCCAAACATCTGGATGAACCGTCGATAAGCATCCCACGCGAACCTCTCGTCGCCACTCTGCTTTGCAAGCCCCTCCGCTGTTTCGTCGTTGAGGCCGAGGTTGAGGATTGTGTCCATCATTCCTGGCATCGACACCGCGGCGCCGGAGCGCACCGACACCAGAAGTGGGTTTTCGGGTTCGCCGAATGTCTTGCCTGTAAGGCTTTCAAGGTGCCTTATCGATCTCCGCACATCGTCCATTAGCCCGTCAGGCAGGCGCTTGCCAGCTTCGTAGAATTTTTCGCAAATTTCAGTTGTAATTATGAAGCCGGGCGGAACTGGCAGGCCAAGCGCCGTCATTTCCGAAAGCCCGGCCCCCTTGCCCCCTAGCAGCATCTTGTTCCTGCCGTCCGCTTCGTCGAAAAAGTATATCGGCTTGACGACGGCCGGAGGCCTGCCAAAATCCCCCTCGGACATATGAGATGATGATCATCCCCTGCAGGTTTAAAATGTTGTGCACTCAATCAACTGGTGTAGTCTGCTGTAGAAATACTCTAGCCTTTCAACCTCTTGTTCTTGCGTGGGAGGTGTATAGCTTCACCATCAATGTCTCTTGTTGCGTCTTCCAGCGATTCAGGAAGTGTGGGATGAGCGTGTATCGTGTCGAAAATGTCTTGAGGTTTCATGCGCATTCTAGTCGCAAGAGCAACTTCTCCGATGATGTCACCTGCGTGTGGCGCGATGATGAAAGCTCCAACGATTATTCCATCTTTTTCGAAGACCTTGAATACTCCCCTTGTATCGCCCAAACAATTTGCTTTTGCGCTTGCAACGAGCGGAAATTCGCCACATCTTCCTTCAAGTTCCCCAACGAAAGCAACTTCTGGATATGTAAAGACACATGCTGGTACAGTTCTGTAATCCATCTCGCTTTCTTTTCCCATTATATTTTGCGCGGCTACTTCGCCCTGTTTTGAGGCAACATGGGCTAGTTCAAAGATACCGGTTACATCGCCGATTGCAAAAATATTTGGAATTGTGGTACGCATGTTCTTGGTGACCAGTATTCCGCTGTCATTGTACTTTACTCCAGTCTTGCTCAATTCGCTAGCATTTATGCTGGGCCTGCGTCCTACACATACCAATACCTTCTCGGCTTCTATGATCTGCCCATTGATCACTACTCCGTTCTCCAAAATCTTTTCAACCGCGGACCCTGTCATTACATTGACGCCGTCTAGGCGCATGTATTTTTCAATCGTTCTTCCTATTTCTTCAATTTGAAGGGGCATCAAGTGATTCTGCGCCTCGATTATTGACACCTTGCATCCATAGGAGTTCAATATGGCAGAAAATTCGCAGCCGCTGTAGCCGCCTCCTATAACAACGATGGATTTGGGCAATTTTTCTAGCTCGAGAATAGTATCTGTTGAAAGTATGTTGTTTTCGAATCTGTATCCCGGCAGGCATACCGGATAGCTTCCTGTAGCAATAACGATGTTTCTTGTTTGTATGGTCTTGTCGTTCACTATTACCTTGTTTTCTGAAACTATGTGGCCCTCGCCCTGCAGGAGATCAATATCATTGCTTTCCAGGAGAGTTTTGATCCCTGACGCAAGCCTGTTAACGGTGCTTGCCATT
>CBQWHN010000104.1:0-4070 GCA_967728685.1 uncultured Nitrososphaera sp. | reverse complement strand
TTTGCAGGACTGAAGATCGGGCCGGAGCATATCGCGGACCTAGCAAAGCTGGTCGACCAGGACACTATAAACAGGGCTACTGCCAAGCAGATTCTAGGTCAAATAGTTAGGACAGGCGAGATGCCCTCTCAAGTAGCTAAGAAGATGCAGGCCGGCAAGATAGACGACGCCGGCGCGCTGGCACAGGCAGTCGAGTCGGTCTTCAAGGCAGAGCAGGTAGCCGTTCAGGACGCAAAGCGCAACCCCAATGCGGCTAACTTTTTGCTCGGCAAGGTCATGCAACTTACAAAAGGTAGGGCGGACCCTAATGCCGCGCTAGAGATGATACAGACAAGGCTTAATGAAGCATAGTCATCTTTTCTTTCGTGTTAGTGTTCATTCTTCGTAATAACGCATTGTAGAATATGCCTCTTCTAGATTTTTTCTTAATCAGCGTTAGGGCATTTGCTCCATGCAAGGTGGCAGCTTGCCGTGGTTCTTCATGTATTCTTTTACTTGCTGCTCCTTTACGCTTTCAAATGCAGGTGTCGCTACAAAGCGGAAGCGCTTGGCCTTGCTCGTGCATGGATCTGACAGCTGGTCTAGCAGCTCCCGGCGTATGTTCCGGCTTGCTCCGATATACAGTATCTTCATGTTTGCATGCATCACGCAAACGCCGGGCGATTCAGGCACCGCTTCAATACTTACCCTGTCAAAGTTCAGCCACTGCGACCATTCATCGCTCATCGGTCGCACCCCTTGCCAATGAAAGCGACAGCGAGTTGATGCAGTAGCGTAATCCTGTGGGGTTTGGGACCGTCGTCAAATACGCGCCCGAGGTGCGCGCCGCACGTGACCGCGGTCCTTACCATGGCGTAACTTGTGTCTACCCCTTCCTTCACACTGGCTTCCTTGACCGGCGTCCAGAAGCTGGGCCACCCTGTTCCTGATTCGAATTTCGTATCCGAGCTGAACAGAGATAACATTTTCTAATTTATCCTTAAGTACTATATAGGAATGCGCAGGTATAGGATTTGATTACCAATTATGCGTGTCCTACATGGTTATCCTTGTTTGGTGGCTAATTGCTTGAGGTGGTCCACGACAATTGGCAGAAAAGCCCCTACGTCAGTAACGATGCCGATTGCCTGAGCCGTGCCCCTGTCGATGAGTTTTGTAACTACCGGCTGGCTAATGTCGACTGCAACCACCTTGACTGAAGCCGGCAGCATATTCCCTACCGCTATAGAATGGAGCATCGTGGAGAACATCAGCACCATATTAGCTCCTTTGATCATTTCCTTGTACTTCCGCTGGGCCTCTACAACGTCTGTGATGACATCCGGGAGCGGACCATCGTCCCTGATGGAACCTGCAAGCACAAAGGGCACATTGTTCTTTATGCACTCGTACATCACGCCACTTTTCAAGATCTTTTTGTCCACCATTGCCTTCAAACCGCCGGCCTTGAAAACCTCATTGATAGCTTCCATATGATTGCGGTGGCCTCTTACTGCGAGCGTGCCGTCCTTGACGCGCATTCCAAGCGATGTACCAAGCAGCGCGTTTTCAACGTCGTGCACCGCCAACGCGTTTCCTGCAAGTACGCCGTCAATGTAGCCCATCCTGATAAGGCTCGCAAGAGCTTCAGCCGCACCAGAATGTACAAGCACCGGGCCGGACACGATGATTATCTTGCCTCCCTCTTTTTTTGTATTGTAAATGTCGCTTGCAACCTTGCGCGCAATGTGCTGCGTAGGGCGCTCGCTAGAGCTCGCGCTACTCATGAACTGGAAAATGTCGACGCCCTCCCGGGGCCGCTCCTGTGGGATTATCTTTACTCCTTGCTCGCCAATGACTACCATGTCGCCCTTGACAACATCGCGCACCATCTTGCACTCGGCCGTCTTGCGGCGGATGTCTACAACGATGCACTTGTCCATCATCATATTCTGCACGTCTATCCACTGGCCTCCGTAGAAGACCTGCGTGGCATTATTCGTGGTGCTGTAAAAGTCGTCCGGCATAACCATGTCTTTGGGAGCAGGCTCGAGCCTTGTTTCCTGCACCGATATGGGCTGGGCACCTTCGCGGTAGACCTGCTCTAGGATGCTCTCAAGGTGCTCCTTGTTCTTGCCCTTCACAAGCAATCTCGCGTAGCTCGGGTCCCCCTTTTTCTTGCCGACCGTGAACTCGAGTACCTGAAAATCGCCCTGAAGATCCATGATGCTGTCGAATATTCTCGTCAATATCATAGAGTCGATTAGGTGTCCCCTCACCTCAATTACCTGCTCGAACTTGTCTGCCAAGATTATGCTGATATGCTTATTTCGGTATAAAAGCTATATTGGGAGCGACAGCTTGCCGAAATATTCCTCCATGTTTTGCTCCGCCTTTATTTTTGCTATTATCCCATTTTTTATGTCTTCTGAAAACCACTGGGCAATTGATTTTGCGATGCCGTTTCTGTCGCAAAATGCGATCATATAGCCGGCGTCTTCCCTGACTATGGCATAGAGTATCTCTTCTCCAACGGGCTCCCACTTGTTGTCCTTGTTGTCCTTTAGTGCGAGCGCGGGCATTGCGTGACCGGTATAGCGCGTCAAGAGTTCTTGCGCTGCCTTGACACGCTTTTCACCCATCTTGAGAGCCATAAAATACTGCATTACTACTTTTTAGCTGGATCGGGCTTTAAAGATTTTAGGATTTCGCTTACAATGTCGCCTTCATCACCAATAGCTGTTCTTGCAGATTCGAAGAATGGTGCAAGCAATTTGTCGGCATAGCCCTGCTTTACATACTGATTGGCCTGCAGCGCCATTTCCAGCCGGTCTATCCTGTGTACAAATTTTGCAGCGTCAGTCTTGTTCCGCAAGTATTCGAACCAGATCTTTTCATAGTCTGCCCTTATTGTTTTGGGCAGGCCTGACAGAATTGACTTCATTGCCTTTTTTTCTTTTGCTAACTTTTGGTCTCCAGATACATCGCCGGGCATGTAGTCGCCCACTATCGACTCCGCCAGATCATGCAGGATTACCATTTTCATGACCCTACCGGTGTCAAGACCCAGCCTGTCTGACAGCAGCATCGCTATGGCACACATTGAAAAAGTGTGATCCGCGACTGACTCTGGATCTTTAACATTGACTTTTGAAACCCAGCCGGCGCGTCTTACTGACTTTAATTGCAAAACAGAGTGAAAAAAAGGAGACAGCTCATCTACCATTTTCTCGTGTCGCCTTCAAGCAGCCCCGAGCCCGAATGTATCCTGTCTATATGCTTTGAAAGCTCTTCGTTGTCATTGAATCTGGATGCGCAATAAGGGCAACTGACCCCATCTTTCTTGGTGTTCATCAGATGCACAGAATGCAGCACCTGACTTTAAAGCTAACGAGCACTAGTCTATTACCTGTCGCGTACCAAACGCGTTTGGCGGTATTAGCGTTCCATTGTCAATGGCCGACGGTATAAAGTCGACAAAATACGCCAGCACTGCCGTTGCCACGGCCATCAACAAAGTGATGGTCAGTATTATCAGTACGTTGTAAATCTGGCCCAAGGCTTCCAAAGTGGGAGCCGCATTTTCGGGATTTTAATGTTGGCATATCATTGGAATTACTTCCTGACTACTTGCGCCAGGCAACATCTGGCACAGCAAGTCGCTTGTTGATAACCCGCGCGGCCACAAAAATGAGGTCTGACAGCCTGTTGAGGTAGACTACTATTGCAGGGTTGATGATCTGACTTTTTGAGAGCGACACGATGGCCGTCTCAGCCCGGCGGGCCACGCCTCTTGCCTGATGCAGCATGGATGCTTCAACGCTTCCGCCAGGCAAAATGAAAAATGTGATCGGCTCTAGCTCTGATTCAAACCTGTCGATTATGGGCTCTAGCGCGGAAGCCATTTTATCTTCTGTGCGTGGCGTCTTGCCGGCCTTTGGAAAGGAAGGGTCTGCCAGATCAGAGCCTACGATGAAAAGGTCATTTTGCACCTGCACTAAGACATCTATCAGATCCGAAAACTGCTTTTTTGATCGCAAAAACGAGACGGCGAGGCCCATGCTCGAGTTTAGCTCGTCGACAGCACCATA
>CBQWHN010000103.1:0-4076 GCA_967728685.1 uncultured Nitrososphaera sp. | reverse complement strand
TCCTTGACGCGCCAGAACGCTTCGGAAGGGAACCCGAGCCTTGAGAGGGTTCCGACGACGGTGTATGCCTTTTCGTCAAGCAGGGACTGGACGCTGGCTTCCTGTTTTTCCACTTCCTGTGAAACGAATTTGCCAGAGGCTCGCCAGCCGGATACCATGTCAATTTTGTTAAGCGCGACCACAAATGGCACCTTGCGCTTTTTCAAAATTTCTATGCTTTCAATCGTTTGGGCCTCAAAGCCCTTGTTCACGTCCACAACAACAATTGCAATGTCAGCAGCTGATCCGCCACGTGCGCGCAGGTTGGCGAAAACCTCGTGGCCCGGTGTATCAATCACGAGCAGCCCCGGTATTGGGGTTTCAGACTTGGCTATCTTAGTATACAGCGGCCCGGTTATCTCCTTGATGGTTTCAACAGGAAAATAGCTGGCGCCGATGTGCTGTGTGATTCCTCCGACTTCGCGGGCCTGAACCGCGGTGCCACGAATCTTGTCCAGTAGAGAGGTCTTGCCCGAGTCTACGTGACCTAAAACAACTACGACTGGTTGACGGAGTTCCACGTGTCAACCGAAAATGACTCGCGACTCTTTTATGAAGCTTTCAGCAGAATCTGAAGCGTGGATAATGTTATCAGTAAACCCAAGGCCAAAGTCGCCCCTTATGGTCCCCGGGGCAGCCTCAAACGACTTGGTTGCCCCTATCATGAGCCTCACCGTATTGATCGCATTTTTCCCCTCCAGAATGCATGCTACGACCATGCCTGAGCTGATGAACGAAACGAGCTCGCGAAAGAACGGCTTGTCCCTGTGAACGGAATAAAATTCCCGAGCTTTTTCCTTAGTGAAATTGAACGACTTTAGGTCCTTTATCTCGAAGCCCTTTTCTTCAAATCTTGCTAATATCTTGCCTGTCATGCGGCGCTTGAATCCATCCGGCTTTACCACAATAAGGGTCTGTTCGACAGCCATCTTTCATCTACTGCTTTTTCACGCGCAGTCCGCCCTTTGCATAGCGGGCTGTCCACTTTAGCTTTCTCGGGTCGCGGCGAAGGACGCGCAGGTTTTTCTTACACTTGCTCGAGCACGTCCATTGAACCTGGCCATCGTTTCGTACAAGCATGATTCCATGGCCGGTGGTGATGTGCTTACCGCAGAAGGAGCAGTTGCGTAACGATGTCGCCGCCTTGCTCATGATATCACCTTATCTTGCGTGCCTCTCGCTCAGTTTCCCGCAGCATTAGAACGTCGTTCATCCTGACAGATCCCTTGACATTCCTTGTGAGGATGCGGCCCCTGTCTTTGCCTTCGAGAACTTTAACGCGGACCTGTATGACTTCGCCTGCGATGCCTGTCCTACCAACGATCTGGATGACTTCAGCAGGAACGACCTTTTCTTCGGCTGCCTTGCTCATGTGTCAGGTCTCCGTCTACTCTTTCTTGGCCGCGCCCTTCAGGTTGCCGATCGAAGTGATGACCTGCTCAACTATGTGCTGGGCCTCGCCAGCGTCAATAATCGTAGCAGCTGCAGAACCAACGTCGATTCCAAGCGACGCGCCCAACTGCTGCTTGCTTGGGACAAAGATGAACGGAGCGTTCCTTTCTTCACAGAGGATCGGCAGGTGTGCCACAACCTCTGGCGGCTCGACGTCCTCGGCAATTACGACAAGCTTTGACATACCACGTTCAACCGCCTTTGTGGTTTCGTTGGTGCCTTTGCGGACCTTTCCGCTCTGCTTTGCAACGCGCACTGCTTCGTAAACTGCGCTTACTAGATCCTTAGAAGCTTCAAACTTGACATAGTATGGCTTACTCATTTTTGGTATCACCCATTGGGATCATCTTTCTTCTGTAGGATAGCAAGCGTATTAAAAACGTTGTCCACGGTTAGATCTTGGATTGGATCAGCCTGCGGTACTCGTCCACTTTAGAGTCCAGCAGCGACTTGTCGGTCGATTCCCCGTACATCCTGATCAGGGGCTCGGTCCCGCTCGGTCTTACCATTATCCAGGTATCTTCGTCTATCCAAATCTTTGCCCCATCCAACGCTTCGACCTTTTTCGGGCTTCCGTGTTCTATGCACGACCTGACAATATTGTCAACCACTCCTCTTGAAGAGCATGCAAACTTGCTCTTGTATTGGTACGTCTTGGGCAGCTCTGCAATGCGCTGCGAAAACGATTTGCTGGACGAAGCGAGCATATCAAGCACTAGCGCTGTAGCCATCACACCATCCCTTACCTCGTTCAGCGCACCGTACATGAAACCGCCGTTTTCTTCAAGCCCGATCGCGCACTTGCGTCTTACCATTTCCCTTGATACTTCGACGCTTCCAACCTTCGTGTGGATTATTTTCGAGCCAGCCTGCTCTGCAACTTTGGAAAGTACCATTGAAGTGTTGACAGGGCAAACGACTTCTGATCCTTTGTGTTTGCCTGCAAGCAGGTGCCCGACCAAGAGCGCACCTGTCTTGTCGCCCGTATAGATCGTCGCAGCGTCGTCACAAAAGATGCTCCGATCGCCGTCTCCGTCGTACGCAACGCCAAAGCTGGCCTTTGCAGACCTGACAGTCTCTGCAAGCACGCCGAGGTTGTCCGGAGTTGGCTCTGATCCGCGCGCTGGAAATTCGCCGTCCATATTGCCGTTTATCACGATCACCTTGCAGCCAAGCTTTTTGCAGACCAGCGGCGCGACTATCGCCTGCACACCATTGCCCGTGTCCATCGCCACTGTGAAGTTGCGTTGCCTTATCCTTTGAGAGTCGACAAGCGCAAGAGCTGCTTCAATGTACCTGCTTACGATATTGTCGTCGACGGAATCGCGGCCAGTGCCATTTATTTTCGCAAATCTCTTTGAATAGTAGATGTCTTCAACCTTCAACTCGTCTTCCCGTGAAATCTCGACACCGTCAGATGCAGTGGGCTTGATCCCGTTGTATTGAGGTGGGTTGTGAGACGCGGTTATCATGATGCCTCCGCTATAGCCAAGACGTTTTGCTGCGTACTGCAAGCACGGGGTAGGCACAAGCCCAGCATTTGCGGTGTCGAGCCCGGCTGAGTTGAGGGTAGCTCTGACGAGCCTCGACAGGACAGGGCTGGACTTGCGGCCGTCGTACCCGACAATTATGGGGCCCTTGTCAAAATAGGTGCCTAGTGCACAGGAGAGGTCTATGACAATGTCATGAGTGAGTTCTTGTCCGTAAACTCCGCGCACCCCGTTTGTTCCAAAGAGCCGCGGCCTGGCGTTCGCTTGCATCTCGTTTTTCAATCCCTGTCAACCTATAAATAGATAAATTTGGCTGCCGGCTCTTGCAGGTTGGGCGGGGGTTGCCAAGCCCGGTCAACGGCGCAGGTCTCTTTCTTTTGCAATAAAAGAAGGGTGCGAAGCTTAGAACGAGCCGGACTGGTTCCTACAACCCTGTTCCTTAGGGATTCGTGGGTTCAAATCCCACCCCCCGCACTATTTTTCTACATCTTGTGGAGTAAGAACCAAATTCTGATCACGATTGTGCTAGGAGACTACTGTTGTCTGACAACCAGACTTCTTGGTGTTCTCCGTTCCCCATTACACCGATTTGCTATAGCGACCATCAAAAATATTCATCCAATTTGAGATTAGAATTATTCTGGGAGGGTCTGGAGCTCATTGTACATCCTGTCGGTGATTATCGTCGACCCGGAACCAAAGACCTCCCTAAGAGCATTCTCGATCTCGGTAATCGAGCATTGTCCTTCGTCAAAGGATATGCCGAAATGTGTTGCAATGTAGAGCATGAGGTTTTGTTTGGAAGAGTCCCCCAAAACGCTTAATGCCCGCTCGAGCGAGCTTTCGAGCCTGTCATAATTGTACCCGTTTTTGGGCATCATTTGATATCCTCACTATGGAATCGTCTACTATAAGAGATTATCTATTTTTGGGAATTTGATTATATAAGAACCGATAAAGGGCACTATCAAGAGCCCCCCTTACTTTTAATATCTATAGCCATCTTGACGAATTGTCTATGCATCCGGGAGTCGCCGGATAGCTCGGGGTGGAACGAAGTCCCAATGATGTTCTTTTGCTTCACTGCCACTACCT
>CBQWHN010000102.1:0-4102 GCA_967728685.1 uncultured Nitrososphaera sp. | reverse complement strand
GCACTTGCAATCAACTACGCATAAACAAGAATGATTATAAAACAAATCCTACATAGAGTACGTGTGTACACGAAAAAAGCTCCTTGGCAGAAGAGGGACAATGGCCTTACAGCGAGGATAATTGTCAGCTTTGCAGTGCTCGCTCTACTCTACCTCGTATTCCTCAGCGTACTTGCCTACGTCGGCTTTGGCGCCATCCCTATAGCTGTTATCGCCGGTATCATGATACTGGCTCAGTGGTACTTTTCCGACAAGATAGTATTGTGGAGCACCGGCGCGAAAATAGTGAACAGGGAGCAGTTTCCGGAGTTGCATGACCTAGTAGAGCGCATAGTGGCGCGCAACAATCTCCCCAAGCCAAGGATTGCAGTCATTAACACTAAGATGCCAAACGCTTTTGCAACTGGCAAGACTCCAAAGAGCTCTATCGTCACAGTGACTACGGGCTTGATGGACCAGCTTGAAACGGAGGAGCTGGAAGGCGTAATTGCACACGAGCTTTCCCACATCAAGAACCGCGACGTTTTGGTGCTTACCCTTGCGAGCCTATTCTCTACAATCGCGTGGTACTTGATGCAGTTCAGCTTTTACGGCGGAATGTCGGGGGGCTACGGAAGGCGCAGGGACAGCGGAGGCGGAATGGCACTTGTGCTGCTTGTTGCGATCATTACCTGGTTTGTCAGTTTTCTGATAATCAGGGCGATATCTCGATACCGCGAGTTTGTTGCTGACAGGGACGGCGCGCTCATGACAGGCAAACCAAGCAAGCTGGCAAGCGCCCTTCTCAAGATAAGTGGCACGATGAAACGAATACCTACGCAAGACCTGAGGCAGATGGAGGGCATGAACGCTTTCTTTATCATCCCGGCGCTCTCTGGCAGCTCGTTTACAAACTTGTTCTCGACTCATCCTCCGGTTGATCAAAGGGTGAAAAAGCTCTTGGAAATGGAGGCTGCCATGAGCTGAGCTTTTTCAAAAGAATACGCGACAACATCAACAGCAAGCGCCTGCCAAAAGCCGATTCTGAAATATTGTTTTCAATTGCTTCTGCTCACATTACTTTGGAGGTGAAGCTTGGGCTTAAGGTGACTGGTAGGTGTGCGGTCACCTTCAAGACAGTTAGCGGCACGTTCTTTTACGAAATGGAGCAGGACATCAAGCGCTTCCTTGCCTCTCTGCAGCCTGAATTTGACCTTACATACAGCGCAGTCACCGACTCGTACGGCTACATGTGGATAATATTCGAGGGCAAGAAGATAGAGGATCTCTTGGCAGCCCTGACCGCTACAGGTGACATAGTGGAAGAAAAAGGTTTTTCAGATCAGCTGCTGGCAGCGGTGTTCGAGTTTGCAAGTGAGAGGCAAGGCGGCCACCAGTACCTAATCTATAATTACAGGCGCAACAACTTTTACCCATTCGTCCCGACCGGTCAGAAAATAAGGAACACAGATCAGGAAATGAAAATGATGTCGGCTATATGCGAAGAAATGCCCTTTGAAAAAGACATGACGCTGTGGTATCCGCTGTGGGACCTTCCCCTTAAATCTCTGGGATAACGCCTTCTCCTCTGAAGAGCCTTTTTGCTTCGTCGATCGACAGGTCCGCGCTTGGCAGTATGATGTCAGACTTGATTATTTCCCGCGGGTCTAGCGGCTTGCCATTCTTTACCACAATATTGTTCAGCTCGGTTAGCCTCTTCTTAAATTCTAGGTCGTCAGATCTCTCTTTGCTGACCAGTTCAACCATGGCATTGTCAATGTCATTAAGCTTCTTCAAAGTCTTGCTATCTACGGTGAATTGTCCGTGGCCCATTATCCTGACTATTTTTTTTGCTGTCGGGCCTGCGCTTCTCGGCTTTGTCTTGGCAAGTATGGTCTTCTTCGATGTCTTCTTAGCCGATTTTCGTGCAGAAATAGCCTTCTTGGCGCGCAATTTGCCTCTTGACTTGAGCTTGCTGGCAGCCATCCTGCCTTTCGCCTTTGCTTTTTTACTCATTGTTGCGCTTCTTGCTCCACTTCTTGCTTCTTTTTACGTTGTTTCTCTGACTTTAACTTTGCTAATTCTTCCTCGACTGAATTTTGTACTGTAATTTTTTCTAATTCCTTCTCAATTTCATCCTTATTTGATGTATAATCTGTCAAAACCCCCGAATTTATCATGTCGTCCAGGGCCTGAGCTTTCGCTTTCATATTCTCGGTCTTTTCCTCGGCTCTGTCCATGGCCATGCCGACATCGGCCATCTCCTCCGAGATGCCAGTTACGCTCTCTTTTATCTTGACCTGGGCCTCCGCGGCTGAATATCTCGCCTTAATAACCTCCTTCCTAGATTTGAACTCCTCAACCTTGGTTGCCATGCGCCTTTCCGCTTCTTCCATCTTCTGCCCCTCTTCCTGAAGTTCTGTTATCTGCTTGTCAAGGCTCTGAATCTGCATCAGATTGGCATTCTTGCGCTCAAGCGCAAGCCTTGCGAGGTCTTCCCTGCCGGCGTCTAGCGCCCGCCTTGCCTGCTCGTCCAGAAGCCGTATATTGTCCCATAGCCTTGACTTTTGCATCTCGAGCCTCTTGCGCGACGTAATGATTTCTGCTAGGCTTCTTCGTAGCTTGTTAAGCATTTCCAGCTGCTTGACATACGAATAATCGAGAGCTTCGCGCGGATCCTCAAACTTGTCAAGGAGCATGTTTACCTTCTGTTTGATTGCGGTCGAAACACGGTTCATCAGACCCAATTTTTGTTCAAGCTATTATTCAAAGTCTGGTTATTAAATTATGATGCTAGCGGTTGAGCCTGCGCCATTCGTGTTCGTCCGGCGGCCCATAATCTTCCTTTGTCTTAAAGAATCCCCAGTAAAGCAAGATCCCACCTGCTGCGATCATCGCAATCGCAAATTTTTCGTTTGTGATCTGGGCGTTGACAAAGTTGTCAAGGAACAATTGCGTTCCGTCCCCGATAAAGCCGGCGGAATGCTGGATATTGAACAACACAACGTTTCTTATTAGAATTATTGCGGCGCTAACCATGAAGAGGATGCCCATTGCTGACATCCAGTTCCTCCCGCGCTTTCTGCCCCCGATCTCTTCCTTCCACCTCATGCCAATATGATTTAGAAGGTGCCATTCCTGATAACGTTTGCGTTCAGATCAGTTTCACACCGGGATTCTTCATCTTGTTTCTCTTGGCGGCATTAAGCAGCATTGGGGTCAGGACCTCCGCCTGGTACGTAAGGGAGAGTGGGCCAAGATAGATCGGGCGCAGGCCAGAGATTTCGGAAACAAGTTCTATCAGCTTAGCAACGGCGCCCTGATCGTCGCCGCAGATGAACGTGTCTGCGTCAAGTCCCTGGCTGACGTTTTTCAATTTTACTTCGGATATCGTGTGGAATGCAGAGACTACCCTTGACCTTGGAGGCAGCTTGTCGGCAACCATTTCCGCTGCCTGCTTTTTGTGCTGTTCGAGCGGGATATAGACAAACCCGGCGTCAGTTCTTGTCATGGGCACAATGGGTGACACGACTATGCAGTCGTCTCTGATCTTTCCTGCCAGTTTGCCGCAAGTGTCGTCGATGAATTCATACGGGATTGAAAGTATCAAAATATCGACATCCTTGCCAAGTGCAATGTTGTCATCACCGGAAATGCTACCGGAAATGCTGCCGTAGGCTTCTTTGGCAGCCTTGCTGTAATTTTCTGCAGCCTCTCTGGCCTTCTGGGCTTCCCTTGAGCCAACAATTACGTCGTGTTTTTGACACCACCTGAGCGCAAAGCCTTCACCCATACCGCCGGTACCACCCACTATGCCTATTCTCATGCTGACGGTCAGGGGGAATCTTGATATTAATGTTGCATAGTCTATTTGTTTTTTCGATCATGACGTTCCGCAGCTCTGGGTAAGTCGGGTCTATAAGGTCTACCCAAATATTATATCCCTGTTGGATGTCATCCTTTGAACCACCCGGCCTTACCTCCATTTCGTTGTACGAGATGAGGTTCTGCAGTGTATGATGAAGGGGCTTCATTGGCTATGATGGGTATCTAAAAAATTATTACAGACTACTTAAAGATCACTTAAAATAGCGCAGTCCCCTAATTGGGAGCATGAAGAAGT
>CBQWHN010000101.1:0-4166 GCA_967728685.1 uncultured Nitrososphaera sp. | reverse complement strand
CCCTGTTAACGGAGTCGCAATAATCAACAGACATGGCTACTGGGACAGAACAAACATCCTGCAGATAGTATACCTTGATGCCAAATCAGCTGGCCCACTTCGTCACCTTGTCTCATTTGTGACCAACACTTACCTTGATGGAAGATTTGACGGACTCCAGCTGATATGTCACGACAGCAAACGCCTGACGTCGTTCATTGAAAAATTCATGATAAAGGAAGAGGAGCAGTTCCTGCTCTACAATAAAGTATTTACGGCAAAACTCCCGCCCACTCAGTAATTGGATTACCAGTACGTGCAGGTTGGAAATCTGCACATTCGCTATGTTGACGCGGGCAGCGGCGAGCCTGTGCTTTTGATCCACGGGCTCGGGGGCTCTATCGAAAGCTGGACAAACAACATTGGCGAGCTAGCAAATAGTCTGCGGATGATCGCAGTCGATTTACCGGGATTCGGGATGAGCAGCAAGCCGAAAATGAGCTACACGATCAAGTTCTTCAGGGATTTTGTCGTCCAATTCTTGAAGCTCTTGCAGCTGGAACAAGCGTCGATAGTGGGCTCATCTCTTGGCGGCCAAGTCGCGGCCGAGGTCGCGATAAGCCATCATTCTCTCATAAAGAAACTTGTGTTGATAAGCCCGGCTGGTGCGTTTCCCCCCTCGTTTAGGGGGTCGCCAGCCCTATGGAAATACATCAAGGTGATAAACGCAAAGTCAGTGCACCAGGTCAAGCAGGCGCTTTCTGTGTTGGACAACAAACCCGTAGACGATTCTTACGCGCAGCTCGTTTATCAGAAATTGTTAATGCCGGGCGCAAAGGAGGCGTTCCTTTCTGCGCTCGAAGGTAGTGCGAGGGCTCCGCGGCTGAACAGCCGTCTCCATAGGATAAAGGCGCCCACGCTGCTTCTGTGGGGCAAGGAGGATTACATGATACCAGTGAAGTTTGTCGAGCCGTTTGTCAAGATGAAAAACTGCCGGATAGTAATGATTGAAAATTGCGGCCACCGGCCGTACTTTGCGCGGCCGGAGCTGTTCAATAGGATTGTAGTCGAATTTCTAGCGTAGCTCGCGCTCGAGCCTATCCACCTTTTGCAGTAGCTCCAGGTTCTTTGACTTGATCCTATCAATCTCTTCTCTAATCTGGACGACTTCCTTTGGCTTCTTTATCGCATCCTTGATTATGTTTATGCACTCTTCGGCAACTCTCCTAACCCTGGGGTCAAGGTCATGCTCGGCCACCCATCCTAGATCTGGAATCGCCTTTGTCAGTTCCGCATCGGCAAGCGCCCTGCATGCGTTGATACGCACACGGAACCACTTGTCAGTGAGCAAGGATTTTAGATGATCAAACACTGCATGACTGTCTGCAAACTTGCCAAGAGCAAAAGTGGCGGCTTCTCTTGTTCTGTGGTAGTTGCCGTACCTGCTCTTTTCCACCAAAAACTCAGCGATCTCTTTGTCGCCGGCAAACTCTTTCAATCCTGCAATAGCGCCCTGAGCAACAATGTTCTGGAAAGTGTTAGTTGCAGTAGCCTGCTTCAATATCGCAATTGCCTGCTTGCTTCTTGTCTTTCCAATAGCATTCGCCGCCTCCGACTCGACAAAGTAGCTTTCATCCTTTTGTAGTACCGGCCTGAGCAATACCAGCGTCTCCTCTTTCCTGAACTCCCCTATTGCCCTTACAACGGCGCGCCTTGCCTTGGGGTGCTTGACCGCAAGGCATTTCTTGAGTGCTTCGTAGGCATAGTCGGTCCTGATCGCGCCAAGCGTCTTTGCGGCTTCTGCCGCGACTCCCCAGAACTTGTCATGCAGAATTGCCTCTTCCAGAGAGTCAATGACTGCGTCAGTCGACTTGTCCTTGAGGGCGCGAGCCGCTTCAACACGCTCGATAATAGTGTCGCCGTCCTTGAGTTGCTTTACAAGCATCTCGTTTGGCGCCTTGATCGATATCGTCTTGAGAATCTTGAATTGCGGGTCGATAGAGAACCACTCCAATTCGCTGTCGACTGGGACCTGGAATGCGCTCTCTTTTTCAGAGATCTTGAAAGTGTATGTCTTTTTGCTCCTCGCAAACACCAGCTTTACATCAAGCACAAATTCAAACGGATTTGCTGCTTGTGCCTGTTCCACCTTTATCTTCATAGCGTCACCATCATGCATAAAATCGACCTTGAGCTCGGGGTGGCCCTCCCTGAAAACCCACTGGTCAAAGAATTGCTGCAGGCTCTTTCCTGTCTCCAGCTCGAATATCTTTCTGAGATCATCTGTCTCGGCTGTGCCATTGGCAAAGCGCTGGAGGTATGTCCTGAGCGATCTCTTGAAGTACTTATCGCCTAAGTGACGGTGTAGCATGTGGAGCACACAACCGCCCTTTTCATACGTGTGCCTGTCAAAGAGGTCGTCCGGATGTTTGTACACTTTGGTCACGATAGGCCGAGTGTACCTGGTACCTGCTTCCTCGAAATAATCATCAGCCATCTGCAGCATGTGATATTGAAATTCGTCTTTGCCCCTGCTCGCCTCCCAGTAAAGCGCCTCGCAGTAGGTGGCAAATCCCTCGTTGAGCCAGATGTGCTGCCAGTCCCTGCACGTGACGAGGTCACCAAACCACTGGTGTGCCAGCTCGTGGGATACTAGATAATCGCTTGTAAAGTCAAGGTGCGCCTTTTTGTCGTGCAGCGTGTCAAGCGTCAGAGTGGTGCAGCTAGAGTTTTCCATGCCGCCGTAGACGAAATCCTGCACCACCACTTGTGCGTATTTTTCATAAGGGTATTTCGTGCCAAGGTATTCTTCAAAGAACTTGAGCATCTTGGGCGTCTGATCAAATGACCTTGGCGCGTCCTGCTTTCTCTCCAGAGGAACATAATACTGCAAGCTGCCTTCCTTTATCTCAGCGTATTTGCCCACTACTACCGAAACAAGGTAGGCTGGGTGTGGGTTTGACTCCGACCAGTGGTAAACCTGCTTTTTGCCCCTTAGTTCTACTTTATGTAATCTGCCGTTTGAAATCGCGGTAAATCCTGGTATGACAGCGACTGAAATTTCGCTTGACAATTTTACCTGTGGGTGATCGATGCAGGGGAACCAGTATTTTGCCTGAGTGGCTTCGCCCTGAGTCCAAGCCTCTACGTGCTTGCCCGGGTAATGCTTGTCAGGTGTTACGAAATAGAACCCTTGGCGCGGCTTTGCAGAATATGCAATTGCAAGCTCGATCTTGCTGCCCTCCTTCATTGTCCTGCTCAGCTTTACTATTAGTTTATCATCAAGGCTGCGGAATTCCAGCTTGCTTCCGGCAGAGATCGACTTTATCTGCAATTCTGATGCGTCAAGCTGAATGGCATCGGTATCTTGAAGGATGGTGATCGACAATTTCTGGTCGCACTTGATCGACCGCTCTTGCAAGTCGGGCTCTATCACAAGGCGCATGTGGGTGATCGTGAATGGAAGCGATGGAGGGTAGTGAGACTTGCTCCCTGGAAGCTCGAACCTCTTCCTAACTTCGTCTTCGCCATGGGTATGCATTGCTGTAAGGCCTAATCGTAGGGTTTGACAAAATAAAGGTATCCCGACGCCTCATGAGACTGATTTTCCGCCCTAATATCGCTAGCGATAAGATATAAGCTTACCAGAACTAGTTCTGGTAACTTGACGGGTGTTTTGACAGGCTGGTAACTGGCGGGAGATGAAAACTGTCTATCCTACGTCCATGAAGAATTTGTCCATATCGGGAGTACTATGCAAATATACAGCTTCGATTCTCAAGCCACCAAAACGCAATTGTACAACAAGGTCTTCATCAGCCGAGATAAAATGACTACAATCTGCGGTTCGTGCAAAGTAGATGTGTAAAGCATCTGCCGCATTCGCATGCAGTTCCTCTATAACCACACGAGAATTGACTACTGCTTCACTCGGGAAACCTAACCAGACAATTATGCCTTCATTAATTCCATCTCTAATGGTATCAGCCATTAGATTGATCACCCTAAACGCTTCTCTAGGACTAATCTTGTTTTTCAAAACTTTCTTTTCGACAGTCCAGATCGCTTCATTGACATTCCATTCTGACATTGCAAGGTGAATCTTTTTTGTCTTTGCTAATTCCACGATTCTTTCTACTAGTGCCGAATCCATTTCGTCAAAGAAAAGTTTGACGAAGGCCGATGTA
>CBQWHN010000100.1:0-4214 GCA_967728685.1 uncultured Nitrososphaera sp. | reverse complement strand
TGTCAGAGACCCATCTGTAGATCACCTTGCCATTCTCGTCAAGGATAAAGATCGACCTCTTGGCGGCGTTGTAGTCCTTGAGCGAAGCAAGGTTCGGCATGACGATACCGTATTTCCTGATGACGTCGCGCTTGTAATCTGACAGTACGGGAAAGTTCAGGTGGCGGTTCTGTACAAAGAACTTGTTTGCAAATGGCCCGTCCACTGAAATCCCAACAACGTTTGCGCCCAGATCCCGTAGCTGGTCAAGCGAGTCGCGCAGCGCGCACATTTCCGCGGTGCAGACCGGCGATTCTGCTGCCGGAAAGAATGCAAGTATCGTCTTTTTGCCATAAAATTCGCTCAGCTTACGCGGCTTCATGTCCGGGTCTGGAAGCTCAAAGTCCGGAGCCTTGTCGCCTATATTTGGAACCGATTCGAGAGATGTACTAGACATGCCTTAACAAGTGCCGATCTCACAATAAAAACATTTTAGGCGTACTTGCTCTTAAAGGGTGAAAGCTCACGCAGCTCCTTTACCACCCTGGACAGAACGCCAACCGTCCTGTCGATCTCTTCCTTTGTATTATTCGTCCCTAGGCTGAGCCTGAGCGAGCCGGTTATTTCCTCGTAAGAAAAGCCCATTGCTTTTAGCACGTGTGATGGCTTTTGCTTCTTGACCGAGCATGCCGAACCTGTAGACGCTGCAACGCCGTTTTCGTCGAGCTTGATTATCAGATCCTCGCCATTCACCCCAAAGAAAGTAAAATGGGCATTGTTTGGGATCCTGTCTGTGCGCGAGCCGTTCAGCCGGGAATGTAGGACCTCTTCTGATATTCTCTCAACAAGATAGTCTCGTAATCCTGACACATGCACCTGGTAGTGACTCATTCTTTTGGCCGCAAGTTCGCACGCTTTGCCAAAGCCAACAATGCCCGGCACATTTTCCGTACCCGATCTCAGTTCCGACTCTTGGCCGCCGCCGTGGATTACCGGCGCTATTTCCACGCCAGATCTGACGTAAAGCGCGCCTACTCCCTTGGGTCCATTTATTTTGTGCGACGACATCGACATCATGTCGACACCGAGGCTCTTCACGTTTATCGGGATCTTGCCGGCAGCCTGCACAGCGTCGGTGTGAAAAAGCGCGTCAGCCTGATGCGCGATCTCGGCAAGCTCTTTGATTGGCTGGATTGTCCCAACTTCGTTGTTTGCATACATGATACTGACAAGCGCAACCTCTTTTGACAAAGCGTTTTTCAGGTCGGACGGCCTGACGAGCCCCTTGCCTGTCACCGGCAAGTACGTAACGGCAAAGCCCATCCCCTCAAGGTCTTTGCACGGCTCAAGCACCGCGTCATGCTCTATGCTGCTCGTGATTAAGCGGTTTTTTTTATGCCCTTTTCTCCTGACGTGCAACGCCGTGCCTTTGAGGGCAAGATTGTCGGCCTCGGTGCCGCCAGAGGTAAACGTTATCTCCCGTGGCGACGCGCTAACCATCTCTGCCACCCTTTTCCGAGCCAGCTGTATGGCCCTGGTGGTTTCCCTGCCAAATTTGTGTATCGAAGAAGGGTTGCCATACTGCTGCTTCATGTAGGGCAACATCTCTGCAACCACTTCGTCTTCAACAGGCGTTGAAGCCGCGCTGTCAAGGTAGATGTGGTCAGTCACTATCGATCATCACCAGCTTACCGGTTTTGTAGCCGGCAGCATCCACTGAAACGAACTTGAAGCCAAGCTTCTTGAGCTTGTCGTCCAAGCTCGCCAGCTTGTTCACATCAAACATCTTTTGCAGTTCATCCTTGCCTACTTCTATTCTTGCAAGCTCGCCGTGGTCTCTTACGCGTACCTGTTTGACTCCAAATATCGTCTTTACAATAATTTCTGCGTTTTCAATCCTCTGTAATTTTTCATAAGTGACCTCGCTTCCAGTCGGTATCCTTGAAGCAAGGCACGCGTTCGACGGCTTTTCGTAAACCGAGAGCCCAAAGCGCCGTGCAATTTCCCGTATCTCTGACTTCGTTATGCTCAGCTCTACCATAGGGCTTCGCACCCCGTTTTCGCGCAGCGCTAGGATGCCCGGTCTATAATCACCCAGATCGTCAACATTTGTGCCGTCAACAATTAGAGTAATGCCAGCCTTTTTCGCTTCTTCAACCAAGTGTTGTCCAAGCTCTGTTCTGCAGTGGTAGCAGCGCATATTGTCGTTTTTCACAAACTCGGAGTTTTCAAGCTCGTTATATTCAATCACCTTGTGCTCTATGCCTATTTCCTTTGCTACCTGCTGCGCGGTAGCAAGCTCTTCCTGTGCCAGCGTCTTATAGTCCGCAGTTATCGCAATCGCATTATTGCGAAGTGCTTTTTTCGCAGCCAGGGCCACAACGCTGCTGTCTACTCCGCCGGAAAGCGCAACAACGACCCTGTCGCCGTTCTTAGCAAACCATTCCACTAACCTGTTAAGGTTGTCCATCTACACACCCTCTATTCTTTTCATGACTTGCGTATTAACCAGCTCCATCGCCCTCTTTACCGGCATCTGACACCTCGACGCGATTATCTTGATGTCTTCAAACTCGGGCTTGGCATTTGTTATTTTTCCGCCCGAGTCCTTCACTACCTTGATATGAACATTGAACGTGGTTCCATTGACATCAACTGGGACAGTCAGCATAACCCGTGGGAGCACATATCGCTCTACTTCCTGTACTCTGGCTCCAAGTGTTCCTGACTCACTGAAGAGCACCTCAAGCACGTTGTTTAGCTTAGCATTTTCAGATATAATCCTAAGGAGGTACGCCGGTCGGCTCTTTTTGGTTGTGCCGGCGATGACCATTACGTCCTTGGCAACTTCTGCTAGTCGCTCAACAAGGTTGCCCACAAGCTCCCCCGAGGCGTCGTCGATGTTTGTTTCAACGACGCATATAGTGTCCTTGGCGGCTTCGGCGAGTATGCCCGACGTGCCTATGAGCAGACGGACCACGTTGGCAAGACCCACAAATTTTTTCGTACCAGCGCCATAGCCTATTTTTTCCGGAGCAATGCTGGGATAATATTTGACACTTCCAGAAGCCAGGCTAACAAGCATTGCAGCACCCGTCGGAGTGGTCAGTTCATCTTCAGCCTGCCCGCCTACCAGTATGAATTGCTTGTTCTTGAAAATTTCAAGGATCGCACTGGTCGGGTTTTGAACTGTGCCGTGAGAGAACTTTAGCAAGCCTCCTCCGACTGCCACCTTCGTAGAAAAAATCCTGCTATCAAACAATCTCAGGTCCTGCAACGCAATTGCGCAGCCTACCAGGTCTGCAAGGGTGTCGATACTTGATGCTTCGTGGAGATGTACGCTGCTCAAATCTTCGCCATGAATCCTCGCTTCGACGGAGATTATCGTCTTCAGGGATTCCAGTGCAAAGGTCTTCGCCCGCTGCTCAAGCCCGAGCGAGTCGCAGCAGCGTGCAAGCGAGCCGTGCATTTCTAGGCCCTTGCGGTCATGTGTGTTGTCGTTGTATTTCATCTGCAGTTGAGTAGCGGCAAAGCCATGTGAGACCACCTTGGCAAAATCTACCTTGGTTATCTTGCTTCCCTTCAGAAAGTTCTGGCAGGCAAAGATGGCGTCGATTACTTTGGCTTTGTTTGCCCCTGCGTCCACCAGGCTTGACATAAGCATGTCGCCTGCAATGCCTGCTACTTGGCTATCTATCACAGCAATCCTTGCTGCCATTCCCACGTTAGTTGCTGCCTTGCTTTATATCACGTTTGCTTTTATCTCAGATTGCCAAAGTCATATTCCGGAATTTTTGTGGGAGGCTCGCCATATGCAAGAACGATCTGTTTACGTGATTCCAACTGTATGTCTCTATAATTTTCTTGGAATTGGTCACCGTTAACGTAGGCTGTCACATTCTTGCCAGACACGGAATTGAACAATCCATTCGAGTCACGAGTTTGGTTCCATATGTCAAGGAACTGTCCCAGGGTGAACTCCCTTGTTTGTGGCGCCTCTACGTGTATGACGCCATCTGAACTATGGGTGTGGAGCCAGAAAAAGCAGGAAGGCGAAGAGAGTATTCCAATGTTGGTAGGAACTTCCCTCTTCTGACCATCGACAAATACGTCAATATGCGAATGAACGTGGTAATTGGTCTGCTCTGCTCTGTGGCATTCAACTCCACTTATTGCCATAACCTGTGCAGGTTGGTACAACATGGCACCGGCAGTGCCGGCTGCTGCTACCGCGA
>CBQWHN010000099.1:0-4226 GCA_967728685.1 uncultured Nitrososphaera sp. | reverse complement strand
AGGGCCTCAATCCAGACCCGCCATCACCTGACGAGTTCATAGACAAGGAGTAAAAAGGGAATCCCCCCTTCTGAACGAGGGGATATCATGCCTCTGTGGGAATCCAATTCTGGCTTACGGCGTTGACCTTTTTCGGTGGAATTGTTTACTGGGCTGTAACGGGCAGTTCTGAACAGTGTCCAAAATGCAAAGGGATGAAGTACCAGACCGTTCTGAAAACGCTCGAAGTATGAAGTTGAGTTTCTTGATCGAAAAAAAGAAATCAAGATAACTTCGTGCAGGGGCTATTACGGCAATTTGGAAAAGTTCTAAGCAAGGCTTCTACGTACGCAATACCATGTCTAGGCTTGCTGCATTTGACATGGACGGCACGCTTATCCAAGGCCGGCTGGTCTTTGCACTTGCAGGCATGTTCGGCCTGACTGACAAGGTCAAGGCGATACAGTCAGGCGGGATGGCAGGATACGAGCAGACCAGGGCAATAGCATCATTCTTTGCCGGCCGGACGAAAAAGGACCTGAAAGCTGCGATAGAATCTATGCCACTTACAAAAAATTGCGAGCGCACAGTTGCAGCGTTGAGAGACAGAAACTACAAGATCGGGATAATAAGCGACAGCTACACGGAAGTGGTATCCTCTATCGCAGAGAGGCTGCAATTGGATTTCATAGCGGCAAACGAGCTGGAGATGGAAAGTGATAGGATTACAGGAAAGGTCAAGATGCCCCTTGGGTGGGACAGGATTGGCTGCTTTTGCAAAATTTCAGTTTGTAAGCGCTACCACTTGGAAAAATTTGCTCGCCAATTCGAAATACCCATAGAAAATACACTGGCCGTTGGCGACACAAAGTCTGACATTTGTATGATAAAGCGCGCGGGAGTTGGAGTCGCGTTCATGCCAAAAGACAAAGAGATAGCAAAGGCAAGTCAGAAAATTGTACAGGATTCTGATCTCTTAAGAATATTGGAATTTGTTGAATAGACCCTTTTGACCCATTAACGGCTACCTTTTTGGCGACGAAAAGATATGGAATGCAGAGCCTCATGTCCAGTTATACCTTGATAGCATGTCGAAAAAGCTGCTGCAGTTTGAGCTTTTGGCCAGAGTCAAGTAAGATTATGCTTTGAAACCGACCTCATACTCCTTGCGATCAGGAACGGTGCAGCTACCAACGCCGGGATGCTAACCGCTATGAAGAGCGTCTGGAACGGCGCAAGCACGCTTGCGCTCGTGCCTGCTCCGGCCACACCAATCCCGATCAGAGCAGAAAAGAGGCTGCCGGCGCAAGTTGGACACCCAACAAACAGCCCGCAAGTCGCGCCCACTCCACCTGCAATCGACGTGTTGGCCTGAAGCGATTTTTTCAGCCTAAACGCAAAGACGCTGAGGGCCACATTGAAGCCGACCAGCATGGATACTACTGCAGCCAGCATCACGTTAATTGGTATTACAAGTATCAAGAAATGATCTGTGATATAGACAGTAAGCATCGGCATGTAGCCCGGAGCTGCGCAACACGGGGTCATGTCGACTGACGGGATCTTGAGCCCCTCTTCTGTAAATGACACGTCTGACCTGTAGACCAATATCTGAGATAGAAAGCCGAAAAAGATCCCGTAGCCTATCGCGGTAGCTGCCATTATTTTCCAATAGTTTCTATTGGCAAACGCGCCAGTGATAAACGACAATAGGCTGTTGCTGCCTGCACTTCGCATCTGCTCCGAGCGGAAAATGCTGTACGCGCCGTACAGCATTGACGCCATTGAAGCCGAGGTTATAGCAAGGACGGCATACGCAAGGTTATTCAACTGCTGCGCTTGCACTGCCAGAGGATCTGAAGATGGCGTTGTGAGACGCGAGTATATTACAAACGCAATGACAAGGGAGAACAGGCCTACGAAAAAGATCCTAAAACCGCTTTCCCTCAATGCCTGCCAACGTTTCTCGTCCATGCCTGACTGGAGCAGGATCGGCCGACTGCAAATTAAATCCTATCGGATCTGACAAACCCTTAATTCTTGGGAGATACATGATAGACAGCATGCCAGACCTTCCAGACGAGGAATATATCCCTGCCCGGATAAGTCACGTGGGATTCATAGACCAAGTTGGGCTTGAAGGAATAGTCGTGCTAAAGTCCGAGGACGGTAAGGAATTTCCGATGCGCGCCTTTTCCGGCGAGGTCGCAAGGCACATCTCCCGGTTCCAGGAAGGCGACAAGGGGAGCATCCCGACAATATACAATTTGGTGGAAGAGATCGCAGTGATGCAGGATTTGCTGCTGATCGAAGTGCATGTCTACCAAAGTGGCTCTGTCTTGCGCGCAAACCTCTACTTCAAGAACAAGGGTGAGGACCTTGTGTTGCGAAACTACCGCGCATCAGACTCGATAGCGCTGGCTGCGTACTATGACATACCGATCAAGGTAAGGAAGAATTTGTTTGAAGAAGCGATAGAGCGCTAGGTTACGATGTCTCGGAGCTTCCTCTGCGCCACCGCGTTCTTTATCTCCATTGCAATCCTGCGGCCGACGCCCAACGTCTTACCGTAGTAGTATTTCGTGTACGGGCTTGTTGTTGCCATTATGGGGTTGCCCGGCACCCGCAGAGAAACGTCGTACACAACAAAGTCAAGGTCGACTGTCACAATGCTCTGGAGAGAAAGCGGGCCGATTAACCCTGGCGGATACTCTTTTCTAACCGCGACGGTGAACTTGTCACCCATCTCAAAGATCTTCTCAAGGAGAGACTCTCGTATGCTTGCCGGCGTGTGGCCTACTTCGATGTTCGATATCTGCAGGTCCATCTCCATCTGCTGCTTAGCCGGGAGCGAAACAAAGTCGTGCAGGTTAGTCTGCAACCTTCTTTCAATCCCTAGGAACTCGGTCTCGCCTGAAAGTGGAGAGACAAAGTAATTCAGGTTGAAATAGGTGCCGGGTACATATTCTTCTATAGTTGCCTTGTCAAGATCCGCTTTACTGACCAACCCAAGCTCGATCTTTTGCTTTGATTTCTTTTTGTAGTCCTCGTACGACGACACAATGAAAAATGCTCTTTCCAATTTGCGCTTAGCTTCCTGCACTTTAATCATTGCCGGGCCGTCAATGTCAGCAGCCTTGCGATAGATCTTGGGGTGGCGGACACCGGCTTTCTCCAGCAGGTAATACTGGTTGCGCGGAGCGGTCCGCTCTTCTGCGCGTAAAAGCGACCTGTTACCAAAGACAGGCACCTTCAAGTTATTTTCAATGTTGTCATATCCTAGATAAGCGGTGAATGCCCGGTGTGCCACCATTATCGTATTGAGCTCTCGCAGCTTTACTTGGTTCTCACTGTTCATAATGTCGGAGAACTTGTCAAGCAAGATGATTTCGTCTGCAAGCCGCTTGAACCGGCGGTACGGCAAGTCCCTGCCCTTCTGGCAGACGCACACAGTTTTCATGTTCTCGTCCTTGGCCCCGTCCATTATTTCGAGCGCCGAGTGACTACCGATGGTGCCTACAGTCACGTTTTTCAGGTCATACCTGTCGACAATAGATGCGATCTGCTGCAGGCTGATCACAGATTAAGTGAAAAAAGATTGTAATAAAAAGGTTCCAAGCTACTGTTTGTTCTTGTTCAGCTCGAGCTCGATTGCAGCCCTTAGCTCATCGTCATTCTTGTTGGTGTAGTCTATGCCAAGTGAGTCCGCTATTGTCTCAAGCTTTTCCCTGCCAACGCGTCCTTCGCTTTTCATTTGCTGGAGCTCCCTTTTGGCCTCAATCCTAGCCTTTTCAAACTCTGCTGTTGCCTTGCCAAACGACCTTGCAAGCTCGGGGATCTTTTTCACTCCAAAAAAGACTACCACAATCAGGCCTATGATTATGATCCATTCCCATCCTCCAAGGCCCGCGAACTGCATGATAAAATTCGACAGCCCTTCAGCAAACATCTGCTATAGGATAGTTTGGTTAAGAATTTAAGTGTTAGTTTTGGTCTTTGCTCTTCTCTCGACGACCAGCATGCCGGCCACATACAGGGCCATCATGGGACCTGCAACAAACCACATCGTAATGCCGCTGCCGTCGGGGGTAATGACTGCGCCAAATATAACCAGGATTATTGCGGCGTAGCGGAAATTGTCGCGCCAAAACCGTGGTGATATGGCACCGGTAAGCGATATGCCGTACATCAGTATCGGTAGCTGGAAGGCTATCCCAAAACCGAGGAAGAACTGCATTACAAACGAA
>CBQWHN010000098.1:0-4404 GCA_967728685.1 uncultured Nitrososphaera sp. | reverse complement strand
TGTAGCCGGAAATCCCTGCAAGTTCCGGGGCGAGCCTGAACTGTGATTTGTCTATCTGCACAGTGGCGTTTCCAACTATGGTTGAATGTCCGAAACTCTCCTGCTGGCCTGAGGCCGCCTTGTTGAGTCCCGGGCTGTTGAAGTAGATGCCAAAGCCGGCGATAAGTGCCACTACACCGATGCCAACTACAAGCGCGCTCAGGTTGTCAGTGTTCACGTGAAGCCCCTCTCTAGGTTAATTATCTCGTTTGCAAGCGGAAAGTTGCCAATTATGCTAAGCTGGTTAGTGAGTACAAGGATGCCTAGTATGATCAGGATTGCGCCCATTACAGGGTTAAAGTATTTCAGGTGCTTGATCATCTTTTTGATTATTTTGGTCGATTGAGAGAAGAAGGCTCCGGTGATAAGGAATGGGACGCCGAGCCCAAGCGAATATGCAAGTAGTGAATTGTAAGCGGCGCCGGGAGATGTTGCTGCAAGCGTAAGAGTGGTACCAAGTATCGGGCCGACACATGGCGTCCATCCGGAGGCAAATGCCGCTCCAAACACGAAAGACGTAAGGTAGGTAGTCTTGAAGCGAGGGATGTGGGTCATCCTCCTTTCAAAGTTGAGCACGCGTATTTTTGACGACAGGATAAGGTATGCGCCAAACGCAATTATCACGCCGCCACCTATCGTCTGCAAATTAGCCTGAAAGCCGGTTCCGACATTGGCAAGGAAGCTATTCAATATCACGCCGAGCACGGCAAAGACTAGCGAAAAACCCAACACAAAGTATACAGTATTCAGGAAGATGTTGAGCCGGGTAGATTTTTTCACCGCCACCGAAGTGCCACCGGCTCCTTGGTTCTGGCCCCGGACCTCGCTCAGCGTGGTGCCTGATAGGTATGACACGAATGCAGGGATTATGGGCAAGATGCACGGTGAGAAGAAGGATCCCACCCCTGCAAGCGCAGATACCAGAACGCTAGTTTCTACCAATTCATGCAGCAGCTCCCAATTTTTGCATTAATACTTTTTTCCAAATTTGCACCAAATTGCATTAAGTGGCTTTTGGAGTAGTCTTGACTCCTTCAGGCCATACCGTGACCTTCAGAAGGGCTACGAGCCCTGCAAGCTCGGCAATGTGTATCCCGACAAAGTATGGCAGCAAGTGATCAGAGTAGAGTGGCGCCATTGCAAAATAGCCATAAACTGCTATTACGTTATGGAGCATCAGCATTACTGCAAACACCATAAGGCCGACGGTAAACGCGGCTCTGGTCTTGCGATAAATGCTCGCATACACAGTTAACAGTGCAATTAGTATCGCCATGTTTGCCATGCCCACTATCGAGCTAACATCCATCAGCAAAGACATTGATAATGGGAGGACAGAAATTGGCTTATTTACTTTTTTCCAGATCTATTCAAGTTCTTGCTATCTATTGCCTCCCTAACCTCGTTGAAGGCCTCCATATTGACGTCGAGATAGTTGGAAATGAAATAAAGCACGCCATACTTTTCGCCGGTTCTGGTGACCAAGTTGTTCTTCTCAAGGACCCCGATGTGGTGCTGGATTGCCTTGTAGTCTACTCCCAGTACCTCGGCGAGCTGGTTCATATTATAAGGCCTCTCCTTGAGAAGACTAATTATCTTGATCCTGTTATCGCCACCGCGCGAGCCTACAAAGAGGAACCACAGCAAGCGCTTGGCGTTTGGATCTGGCATGTGATACCACACTCGTTAGAATAATTGGAAATTTAAACTTGAATTGCTGCCGCATACCTTATATCTCTGTCCGGCCTAAATATGGTCAAGACAAAAGTTTCTGCACGGCAGATTTGTCAAGAGCAAGAAAAACGCTTTTCATCTCTTCCGTGGCTTTTGTGGATACAAAAGAAACACACAAAAAAGTGAAAAAAGGAAAATGACGAAAACATTTGAAGAATTGGGATTGAGTGCACAACTAACAAAAGCACTCTCCGAAAATGGATTTGAAGCGCCGTTCCCTATACAAGAGGCAGCTATACCGTTTGTTTTGGAAGGTAAAGATGTCGTGGGACAGGCGCACACAGGAACCGGCAAGACGGCGGCCTTTGGTCTGCCGATATTGCAAAAGATCAAGCCGGACGGTCCGGTGCAGGCCCTGATACTTGCTCCGACAAGGGAACTTGCGGTGCAGGTCACGACTGAGATCAACCGGTTCGCAAGATACATAGGAACCAAGGCGGTCGCCATCTACGGCGGCCAGAGCATCAACCTGCAGCTTGACAGGCTCAGGCATGGCGTGCAGATAGTAGTTGCGACGCCCGGCAGGCTTATCGACCACATCAAACAGGGCTCGATAATTCTCGACGATGTCAAGTTCGTGGTGCTGGACGAGGCAGACAGGATGCTAGACATGGGCTTTATCGACGACATCAAGTTCATACTGTTCTACGTGAGCGAAGACAGGCAGACTTGCTTGTTCTCTGCGACGATGCCCCCGGAGATCCTGAGGCTGGCAGAAGAATACATGAAGCGCGACGACATCGAGCACGTGAGGCTCAACGAAGAAGAGATCACGCTTGAAACCATCGAGCAATCTTATCTTGTGGTAGAGGAGCGCGAAAAGTTCAAGCACCTGTGCAACTTTATCAAGCAGAACAAAGACGCCAAGGCGCAAACCATAGTGTTTGCAGCAACAAAGCAGCGTGCTGACAGGGTCGCATACAATCTCAGGCGTGAAGGCTTCAGCGCGGTCACCATTCACGGCGACCTGTCGCAAAAGCAGCGCGACAACGCGATGCACAAGTTCAGGAAGGGAACCGAAGACATACTTGTCGCTACAGACATTGCGGCAAGGGGAATCGATGTCCCGGCCATCGGCCACGTCATCAACTACGATGTGCCTGACGACCCCCTCATATACTTCCACAGGATTGGCAGGACTGCAAGGGCCGGCGGAGATGGAAAGGCAATATCGCTTGTCTCAAACGACAGGATTGCAGACTTTGACCGGATACTCGCGCAAACGAAACTCCCGATCCGAAAGCTGAATGATGAGCTTGGGATTGTTGTGCCAGTGGTGGCGCAGCGCCAGCCGTCGTCGTATGGCGGCGGATACCGCAGGCGCGGTGGTTATGGCAGCGGAAGCGGCTACCGCGGCGGTGGTGGTGGTGGACGACGCTACGGCAGCGGTGGTGGAGGCTATGGCGGTTACAGGCGCGGGGGCGATCGCAGCGGAGGTCACAGGAGCTACGGCGGTGGGAGCGGAAGCGGCTATCGCGGCGGCGGTGGACGACGCTACGGCGGCAACCGCGGGCACGGCGGCAGCAACTACTAGCGGGCACACAATTTTTAAAGCCCGCAGGCTTTCTATTTCTTAATGTCTTTTGGTGTCGATACTCTCGGAATGTTAGCCGAGAAGCTCAAGCAGTTGGTCAACGACACACAAGATTTGTATGAATCGTTTGCCGACGCAAACCAGCTCTACAAGCAGGGCAAAATGGGGGACAAGGAATTCTTTACCAAGATAGGCGAGTACCTTGTGGCTACATCTGCGTTGAATTTTCTTGCCGCGCGCGTGATAATAGAAATGAAGACTGCGGTGGAAAAAGGCACGTCCATCAAGAGCCCAGCGGGTGGGAGCTCGTTTCCATCTGCCCCTCAGGCAGGGTTTGGCATAGGCGGCTTCGTAGGCGCCGGCGGGACAGTCGGGCCGGCGGCAGGCGAATACAGTCTTCCTTTGCCACAGGAGCCAACATTCAGGCGGGTTGATATCGAGCTTCCAAAGCCGCGCGCAAACACAAAGAACTGCATAGTCTGCGGCGCATCAATACCGGCGAAGGCCAAGTTCTGCAGCAAGTGCGGCAGGTCGCAATAATTATTAGCCACTTTCAGGCTTTGTTCTATGATGGCAAAGGTGTTCAATGGCAGGGCCGCCACGGAGGAGTACATGTCGAGTCACACGCTTACGTTTTCCACTCCCGAGATGACGCTGAGAAAGTACGCACTGTGGCTCGGGGAACCTGTGAACCTGCCAGGCGGCGAGCACGGACCTCGCCTCTTATTGTACCTTGAAGAAAAAGGGGGCAAAAATGAGTCAGAGCTTGCGCCCGACACTGACGACTCGTTTAGGCCGAGCGGCGCAGTGACTGAAATGTACGGCGGAATCGAGGCTTCGCCCACTGACCAGATGTCTCCGCCGCAATTGACGCCTCTTTACAGGGAGACGCTCGAGCCGGAGGCGAAATTCTGCATTAGCTGCGGGAATAGGCTGAAGGCAAACTCGAAATTCTGCACAAAGTGCGGGAGCGCGCAGGGCTAACTGTTATTCTTTTTTTCCTTCATCTTCAGATAGCATTCGTTGCATATTGTTTTTGAGAATAGGAAATTGAGCGAGTAGAACCTGACCCTGCCACATGACTCGCAAGTGCGCAT
>CBQWHN010000097.1:0-4439 GCA_967728685.1 uncultured Nitrososphaera sp. | reverse complement strand
CTAATCCAAACGACACGAATGGGATCGAAGGCTTGACTCTTGTCCCTGCGTCTACCACCAGAAAAGGAATATTTCCTTCTTGCAAAGCCGCACGGGTGATGAGCGCGGGTGTAGGCTTTCCGTCAGGGGTCGCTGGGACAGTATCTATGCACTTGCAGTGGCCATAGTACAAGAACTCGGCATCTGCTGACGACGTATATTTTACCATCTCATGGTTTGCGCCTGCCACCGTGATCCCCGGAATTTCGCTTGTGGCGGAGTACGAGATCACGCACACAAAGATGGGGTTTTTTGTTGCAAACCCTTTGATCGCGAGTTTGTGCGATGTGACAATATCCCGCATAGCTAGTCGCCGGCAGCCATGAATTCCAGAAACTCTCGCTTTGACCTAGGCTGTAGCACGTAATTTGTCTTTTTCTCCTGCCCTATCGTAGATGTCGGCGTGGAGCCATAGTTGTGACCAGGGTACACAACTAGTTTGTCGTCAAGCTTGCCCAGCCGGTCAAAGAGGCTGTGGTACATCTCTTCAGGATCACTTCCAGGTAGATCCGTTCTCCCGCAGTTGCCAACAAAGAGAGTGTCCCCGGTGAAAATCAATTGGTTGTCAAGCATGAGACATATGCTGTCCTTTGAATGACCGGGTGTGTAGAGCACGCGCAACCTTACGCTTCCTATCTCGATCACGTCTCCATCAGAAACTGCAACATGTTTTTCCAGTCGTGAGTTGTTGTGTTGCACTATCTTGGCGCCCGTCACCTCCGCCACCTGCTCGTTGCCAAGGACATGGTCAAAGTGGGTATGAGTGTTGATGACGTATACTGCGCGCCAGCCGTTCTTTTTCAGTGAGTGGAATATCTTGTCTAGTTCCCACGAGGGGTCAATGATGGCTGCATCACCGCTTTCCTCGTCCGCTATGATATAGGTAAAATTAGCCATCTCGCCTACAGGTATCTGAAGTATTGTCGGCTTCATCACACGACGCCTGATTCCGCTTCCGGCGGTATCCCTATCCACTCCACGTGCACCGGTCCCGTGTATTTTCTGCCCTTTGCGAGCCCAACTTTAGGCCGGTGGAAAGTAATCGTGGCGTCTGCCCTGACGCACTTTTCGTGGATCTGCCCGGTGTTTGGGTCAAAGCCTGACGGGACGTCGACTGCCAAGACGTATGCCTTGGACTTGTTTATCGCGTCTATTGCAGACGTGTATGGCTCTCGAATTTGGCCCTTTATGCCGGTGCCAAATATGCTGTCCAGGATTATATGGGCTCCGGCAATCCGGGTCCTTACTGCATCTGTGAGCTCTTGACCAAATATTATCTCGATCGAGTCCATCTTCTCGATTATGTCCCAGTTGAGCCTTGCTTCCTCGCTCCTAAGGTCAGAGGGGCTCCCAAGTAGAATGACAGTTATTCTTGCTCCATATCCCGCAAGGTGGCGCGACGCGACAAATCCGTCGCCTCCGTTGTTCCCGGTGCCGCAAACTGCGACTATTCTTTTTTTCTTCAGGTTCTTGAACTTGAGCGCGACAGAATCAGCCACGCCGTGACCAGCGTTTTCCATCATAAGGAACCGGCGCATGCCAAAGACAGAATGGCCGTTCTCTTCAATACGATACATCTGGTCTGAAGTGATCGGCTTCAACGCTTGATTGTTCGCTAGCCAACATAAAAACCATGTATGAAAAAAGGTTCTTTACGTCTCCGACGAGGCCATTTTCTACCAATATCGACGGGTAAGCCTAGAATCTTCTATTCGCGGTATTTAGCAAGGTATTCCTTTAGGTCGCCGCTCATCTCTGCTACTTCGCCAAGAGTCATCTGATCCTGTTCCTTGCGGGCCCAGACAATGTACCCTTCGGTGTCTATGACTATTGCGCCAGACCTTTCCAGATAGCGCACAATGACGTTTATCTGAACCGGGTTAAGCGAGTGAACGATCCTGCTAAGGTCCTTTAGCTTGGGGTAGCCATCAAAATCTTTTATGGCTTGCAATAGTGCGTTGATATCGCCTTCTGAAACCTCGTTTGCAGGTTTTACTTTTCTGTGCGGTTTTTTGGACCTGATGCAAAAGTGTATGCGGTTTTGCCCTAAAACTTTTTCTTATGTGTTGTCACGAATATGGTCCGTTCTGGATTCCGCCGCCGGGCGAAAACCTACCTTGCACGTATGCCCCAGCTCAAAAGTCAGATTTGAGAAATACGACGGCTATAAGATTGCCAAGCGGTGAACCATCAGGTGAGCGTGCCACTGCTAAAATGACAGAAATCAAGAAAAAATATTATGCGGGAAACGAAAGTGTAGATTTTTCCAGTTGCAGTATAGGGACATACAGCGACTGCGCATCTGTGCCGAGAGTATCCATGAACGTGTACTCACCAGATAGCCTCTTTAGCTGGATGAATTTCTTGGACGGCTTTTCATTCTGGACCACGTAATGAACTGTCACACCGCCTACAGTCCCTGTGTGGATAAAGAGGACGTGTCTGCCATTGTGGTTGATGTGGTAGAGCATGGGAATGACTCCAAGCATCGACTGGGCAGAATAAATTATCACCTTGAGCATGTCTTCCAGGTCATGGTACTTCAAATATACGATTTCGTTCTCTGGCATGTGATTAATATGCAACTCATGTCATATTTTCTTTGCTAATGCGCCTGAGCGCAGAGTCGACATATTCTTGCTTTGTGTCATAGCCTAGAAAGTGCCTGCCCGCTCTGAGGGCCGCTACGCATGTAGACCCAACTCCGCAAAAGGGATCGAGCACGAAGTCATCCCGAAAGGTGTACAGCTGAATGCACCGGTAAGGAAGCTCTACTGGAAATGGAGCTGGGTGACCCGCCTTGGTTGCAGACTCGGCTGGAAATTCCCAGACGCTTTTCGTATATGATAGGAATTCCTCTCTGCTTATTGTGTTTTGCCGGGCAGCGGCAACGCGCGAAAACGAGCCTTTTGAAAATACCAGAATGTATTCGTGGGTGTCGCGCAAAGAGGGATTCGCAGCCGACTGCCAGCTCCCCCAAGCAGTGGACGCGCCCGCACTGGAGCCCTTGTTCCAGATGATCTCACCTCTCATCAGGAATCCGATATCAAGCATGTCTGCAATGACGTAGCTATGAAGCGGGATGTACGGCTTTCTTCCAAGGTTGGCCATGTTGACACAGGCCCGCCCGCCCGTCACAAGCACGCGGGACAGTTCTGAAAATACGGCCCTAAGTAGCTCTCGGTATTCTGCAAGTGTTAGGTCCTGGTCATAGATCTTGCCGACGTTGTACGGAGGTGAAGTCACTGCAAGGTGGATGCAGGAATCGGGTAGCTCGGTCATCTTTTCGCTACTCTTGCACAACACCCTGTCAACGTATTCTGGTGGCACCGTGTTTTCTGCGCTGCCTGTGCTGACGTCGCCTTTGCTATTGTAATAAAGCTTGCGACCATAAAATTTTGAAGAGTCGTGACCCTCGCGCTTTGACACTCCAAAGTTGCTGGTCTCCGTTGTTTTTCTGCGGCCGGCCACTATTCTGCAATCAGGTGCGGGGATAATAATTTTTAGTTCCCTATCGCGACCCTGACTTTTTAGGAATAGCAGGTTTACGCAGCTGAAAAGGCTCGTGAAATAGCGGTATTTTTATTTCAGGATTTTGCTTGTATGCCGTGACCACTCGTCAGATCTTGCTTGAGGAGCTTGCCAAGGCAGACAAGCAGGAAAGGATGAATATTTTCCGACGCTACTTCGCTGCAAGTCGGTACAACAGGCTTTTGATTCAGCAGGCGCTTGTCAGGTCTGCACAAGATAAGTCGCTTGTGTCCAAGGTTAAGGAAATGGAAGGGACTCAGAGCAAGGACTTTATTAACACTGTCAAGGCGCTCAAGAAGAATGGTTATTTTGAAGATTTCCTTATTGCAGTAAAGGAGGAAGATGATGCACTTTTAAAGATAATCGAGGCGTATGACAGGAGGATGAACAGAAATTGACTTTATCTGTAAAAACATAATAGCAGCTATGACAATCCAGCACTGGTTTGGCACCCAGAAAATTCCAATGCAACTGTGGCAAGACCATAGAATATATTGATAGGGTTGTAGGCGGCAACAATGCGCAGTCAACTAGGCTTGTTTGTGCCAAGTGCCAGATGGAGCATGAAGTTACTTTTTTCGGCTTTTTGAGCGAGATCAAGGGCGCGTCCGTCAAGCGATAGTTTTAGAACGCGCTTTGCTGTACGTTGTGTAGTTTTCTATAGAGTCCTTACTTTGTGTCGCCTTCAAGTGTCGGGGGCTTTATTATGCCTCCTGAAGGCCCGATGTCAAGCTGGCTGATCTCCCCGAGGTTATGTAGATCGTTCATCTTGATTGGAACGGCCCGATCGTTCCACTTTTTGCTGTAAAAAATCGGCTGATGACGAGGCTGCTTAATGAACCGAAAGGCGAAATAATAACAGAATTAAA
>CBQWHN010000096.1:0-4441 GCA_967728685.1 uncultured Nitrososphaera sp. | reverse complement strand
TCGCACTCAGCTCACCAATGCCGATAACGAAGGTAAGAAGGATCCCGAGGCCAGTTGTGAACTTCAAGGCGGCGAGGTGATTCATCAGGAATGACATCAGCGCTCAGTCGTTCTTTGGAGTCCGTCCTAAAAAATATTCAGCTAAACGATGTTTTACCTCCTGATGGCAATGTACCGGTCGAGCCGTCTCAATTCTGTTCGTCATTTGGCTATCTATCGCATCCCCGAACTAGCTAGCCAGTAACCGAGCTGGCAGACTATCAGCCAGAGGTCTAGAAAGCCGTTCCCGAGTACAAACGAGTTCTTGTGGTCGAGGGGGATACGGCACATTACCTATCGTGCAGACTGAAGACCTCGGGAGAGCACGGCAAAGATCGCAAAGTATTGGCCTCTCTTCCTTCATTTTTTTCGTCAAGAATCGAGGTTATACCCGGAGATGGTATAATCAAGTCCCAAATTGTAGCTACGCTCATTCTAAGGGTGACTAAACCCGATTTGCATTGCTATTGAAGGCGTATTATCGGAAAGTAGGGGATTTTTAGCCCTACTTCTTTTATCGGAGAAATGCTGCTATGCTCAACAGCGCAGAGGATTAACCTAATGAATCTACTGAGGAAATTATCGGAAATTGACAAGAAAATACTGAAGGTTCTACTCGAGCCAAACGGCAGAGTTTCTTCGCATACGTTGTCAACCAAGCTGGGTATTCCCCGAACGACTATACAGCATAGGCGCTTTTTCCTTGAAAAACATTATCTTGAATTTGTGTACACTCTAAAGCTAGATTATCTAGGATACAGGCGTGTGGACCTGTTAATTTACACAGGTGGGGGCGAAACTATTACCATAGCCAAAAAGCTGCTACAACGCGATGAAGTAGTGTACGTCGGCAGAACCATAGGCGAACACACCGTCGACCTAAGGGCTATAGCAATTGTCAAAGACGCATTAAAGCTTCTCGATTTGCTTGAAGCGCTAAAGTCCATACCAAACGTCAAAGAAGTAGTATGGACCGAGCTCGTGCAAGTACTGGGAAGAAAGAGATCAGTGCCAAGTTCAGCTATTGACGACATGTAATGGTGATAAGCACCGCAAAGCTAAAATCTTGAATATCCAGTTTGATTATTTTTTGATGCAGCATGTCAGTTGATGAACAATTCCCCATATGCGGAAAGTTAGTAAATGAAAAATCAAATGTGCGTATGCATATGGCGAACGAACACAACGCAATCTTGATGGAAGAAGGACATCGTTGACTCGCACTAAGGAAACTATGACACTTAAAGAAGCATGAAAGATTAACCGCCCGCCGCACGTTAGACTTAGTAGAAGCGGTCATGTAAGCAAATCGCTAGAGTTCTAGCCGTTCCATTTAAGAGATAAACGTATGGTTTAACACCACAAAATCAAACAATTTATTATCCGGCTGTTTTTACAGCTTTGTGAACGTACTTATTGTTGGTTCCGGCGGCAGAGAGCACGCCATTGGTTGGAAGATTTCGCAGAGCAAACACGTACGCAAGATCTATTTTGCTCCGGGCAACGGTGGCACGTCCGAAAATGTCGAGATTAGGCAGAACGAAATCGACAAGCTAGTGTCGTTCGCAAAGAGCCAAAGGGACATACTTACGGTGGTCGGGCCGGAAGAGTCGCTTTCACTTGGCATAGTTGACGCCTTTGAAAAGGAAGGCTTGCGCATCTTTGGTCCTTCAAAACAAGCTACTATGCTTGAAGCCAGCAAGGCATTTGCAAAAGAGTTCATGCGCGAAGCAGGCATCCCAACTGCCGAGTTTGCAATATTTACAGATGCGAAAAAAGCGAAGGACTATGTTGCGAAACAGAAAAAACCTTTGGTCGTCAAGGCCGACGGGCTTGCAGCAGGCAAGGGTGTGATCGTGTGCGACGACGCAGATCAGGCCATTGCTGCAATCGACAACATGATGACCAAAAAAGAATTCGGGACTGCAGGCAGCAAAATAATTGTCGAGGAACGCTTGTTCGGCGAAGAGGCATCTTTTATTGCGCTCTGCGACGGCAAAACAATAATGCCTCTTGCCTCAAGCCAGGACTACAAGCGCGTATTTGACGGCGACAAAGGCCCCAACACGGGCGGAATGGGCGCCTATTCCCCAGCGCCGGTACTGGACAGCGATCTCCACAACAAAATAGTCAAGCAGGTGATGGAACCGGTGATAAAGATAATGAAAAAGCGTGACACTCCGTTCAAGGGCTTCCTCTACGCTGGAATAATGGTTGACGAAAGGAGAAGGCTGTACGTACTCGAATTCAATGCAAGGATGGGCGACCCAGAATGCCAGCCAGTAATGTTGCGGATGAAGTCCGACCTGTATGAATACATTGACGCGGCGGTCTGTGGTCGGCTGGGCTCGATGCCACCAATTCAATGGAAGGACGAGACAGCGGTGTGTGTTGTAATGGCCGCGCGTGGCTACCCGGGCAATTACGAGAAGAGCCAAGTAATCGAGGGGCTTGACTCCGGCTTTGGCCAGAACATCATGGTCTTCCACGCAGGAACTACAAGAGATACGCGTAATAGAGTAATGACAAACGGCGGGCGCGTCTTGGGCGTGACCGCGCTTGGCAAGGACGCAAGGCAAGCAATCGACAACGCCTACTCAGCTGTTCGAAAGATACGGTGGGGAGATAACGCCCACTATTACAGGACAGACATTGCAAAAAGGGCGATTGGCCGCTAAAGATTGCTAATTCCGTCTTCGGTAGCTATTGCGTGCATTCTCTTGTCGTACTCGCCGCTGGGCAAGCTATCAATCAGCTGAAATGAGTAGGCAAGCCCTACTGAGAATACCTCTTTCTTGGCCAAGAATTTGTCGTAATAGCCTTTGCCGTAGCCAAGTCGGTAACCCTTTTTGTCAAACGCAATGCCCGGAACTACGAGCAGGTCTATTTTGTCCACTGGTCCGTAGGGCAGCGGCTCCATCATCCCAAACCTTCCCTTGACCAGGTACTTCCCTGACGACAGCTCGTAGAACGCAAGACTTTCACCTTCAACACTTGGCAGTGCGACTTTTTTCCCAAGGGCCTTTGCTTTCTGTATAATTAGATCTGTTTTCACTTCAGAGCCAAAAGCATAGTACGCGCCCACGACCTTGGCCGACCCGAACTCCTTACTATTTAACAAGAAATCCTGAATGTGTTTACTGCGCACTGCAATTTCCCTTGCATCAAGCCCATCGCGTTTTTCAAGCATCTGCTGCCGAACATCTCTTTTTCCTGCCACTTACTTGCTCATCTCCTTAGCAATAGAGGCAGCGGTCACGGTATTTTTCAAGAGCATAGCTCGCGTCATAAGCCCTACCCCGCCGGGGACAGGAGTTACCCACGACGCCTTTTGCTTCACGGACTCAAATTCAGCGTCGCCAACGAGCTTGTTATTGAGCCTAGAAGTGCCGACGTCGATTACGATTGCGCCTTCTTTTATCATGTCGCCCGTAAGAGTAAAGCGCTGACGGTTTCCGACCGCTGTCACTACCAAGTCTGCGTTGCGCAGCTTTTCATTCAAGTTTCTGGTCTTCGAATGGCATATGATCACGGTCGCATTGTGCTGGAGCAATAATAGTGCAAGTGGCTTGCCGACCAAATTGCTGCGGTTGACAACCACTGCGTCCATGCCGGCGACATCTATCTTGTAATAGTCCAAAAGCTCCATGATGCCTGAAGGTGTGCATGGCTTGAGAACTCCCATGCCGCTCTGAAGCATACCGGCGTTGTACGGCGTCAGGCCGTCAACATCCTTGAGCGGGCTCAGAGCAGTGATAATCTCAAACTCGTCGATGTGCTTTGGAAGCGGGAGCTGAACCAATATGCCGTGCACTTTTTTGTCCTTGTTCAGCAGTTGTACCAGCTGTACCAGCTCGTTCTGCTTGAATGTGGCTGCAAGCCGATGATCTCTCGTTACAATGCCAACTTCCTTCGCATCGTTCTGCTTGCTGCCAATATACGTCGCGGACGCGGAGTCGTCTCCCACAAGCACGGTTGCAAGACATGGCTGAACGCCGCTCTCCTTAAGCTCTTCAACAGCCTTTTTCACTCTGGCCTTAATGTCAGCTGATACAACCTTGCCATCGATAATGCGCGCTACCAATCATCTAGGTGGGTCTTTTACGCACTTTTTTGCTTTTCTATGCGTAAGCTCTATCCTGATTAATTACAATAGATTATCCATAGTGAACTCTGTCGATCCAAACTCGTGTAGCGGGCCAAGCAAGAACAGGGATGAGCTATATGAAAAAATGGAAAAAATTTGAACGGCGGGGTTCTGGCCCGCACCGGAGGCCAATATGTTCTGATGGCTTGCTTGATGTCACGTTAGATGGTGATCCCGTCGGCATCCTGCCGGCGACATTTCAAGTGTTGCCTGAAGCGCTGACATTTGTAACCTAGTCCTTGTCTATCTCGACCT
>CBQWHN010000095.1:0-4450 GCA_967728685.1 uncultured Nitrososphaera sp. | reverse complement strand
TAATTTCCCGTAGAGCATGTAAAGCAGAGCTCTTCTTCAGGCATGCCTATTGCCTTTGCGAGGTTGGCTGTGTCGTTGTACGCGACATAGTCCGCGCCTATCACCTGAGAAACGCGGGAACCTATTGTTGCGTTCGATTCTTCCATCGCCCCATGCTGGTAAGCAATCAGCTCTTCCTGCGATGGAAAGTCGATGCCGGCGTAGCAAGGGTATCGTATCGGCGGGTAGGTGACGACAAGACTCACTTTGCTTGCTCCGACCATTCGAAGTGTTTTGATAATCTCGGCCGAGCTCGTGCCCCTCACGATGCTGTCGTCAACCACTATCACATGTTTGCCCTCAACCACTTCGCGAATAGGTATTATGCCCTTGTTTATCTCGACCCTGTCGCTCTGGTATGGCTCGATGAAACTCCTCATAGACCCCTTTTTGCTATACCTGTCCTTGAGCAGGCCCTCTTCAAACGGCAGTCCGAGCTCATGCGCATAGCCAAGTGCTGCCGGCCTCGCCGAGTCTGGCACCGGAACAACGACATCCGCGTTTGCTATTGGGAATTTTTTCGCTAGAAACTGGCCAATCCTTTTCCTTGCGGCATAAATGTTGATCCCTTCCATTATGCTTGATGGGTGTGCGAAATAGGTGTATTCAAACGCGCAGTGGGCATGTGGCTTTTCGTTTGCAAACTGCTGTGAGCTGATGCCGCCCTTGCTCATCTTTAAGAGCTCGCCCGGCTCGATATCGCGTACAAGATGTGCACCAACTGCCGCGATCGCGCAGGACTCTGAAGCCACCATGTACGTGTTGGTTTCACGATGATGTCCGAGTACAAGCGGACGGAAGCCACGAGGATCTCTAGCTGCATATACAGAGCCCTCGTCCGTAAGAAATGTAAAACAGAACGATCCGACCATCTCGCCCTTCAGGATGTGCATCGCCTCCCCCATGTCCTCCTTGTCTGCAAGGTGCATGACGAGGCGCTGAGCAGCAACTAGAGTGTCACTCATTGTCTGTGGGGTGAACGTGCAGCCGCCTACCATGCCGGACAGCTCTTCAACATTGGCAATGGTACCGTTGTGTGCTACACACAGGTCTTTGACTTTGAGTGGCTGGGCATTTTCAAGCGTGCTCTTGCCAAGAGTAGAATACCTGACATGGCCTATTGCCGCGTGAGACTTGTACTTCTTGACAACAGTCGGGAACTCGGCCGCGGCGGATGAAACAAGCCCAAGCCTCCGGAAAGGGGATTTGCCGGGAACCGCAATACCCCACGCCTCCTGACCCCTGTGCTGTAGTGCGCGCAGCGAGTCAATTACAAACGGCATCACGTTGTGTCCATCAAGAGAAAATATGCCCACTACGCCGCAGTTTTCATGAACCAATACCATCACCTCAAGATATACTAGGTTCAGCACGATGCTCTAAAAAAGATATCTTCACTGCATCACCTTTTCAAGCGAATAAAAGCTCGTCTGCAGTTGCTTCAACGTAAGCTTGATTAGCCTTTTCTTGCCTTTGGCGAACTCTACAGCGCTTGCGGCGCTTCCTATTTGCTCAAACATCACGTTTGCCGATGACAGCATCTTGCGTACCTTCTCCGGCTGTTTTGTGCCAACGATGTATCGAGAATGTGATTCTGAGAATAGAAGGTCATCTGTCCTGCTGCACAAGTTTGGAACTACATCAAGATCGACTTCGAAGCCGGTTGACCCTGCGATCGACATTTCTGCAAGAGCCACTGCAAGGCCACCTTTTGAGCAGTCATGTACGCAGGTAACGAGACCACTCTTTATCAGATTCTGGACAGCATTCCCGTTCTTCCTGTCGACCTGCAGATCGATATTTGGAACAGGCCCGCCCGTTATGTTGTGGATGTATTCGTAATATTCTGAACCGCCCATTTCAGGAAAAGTCTGACCGATGACAAATATCGAGTTGCCAGATGACAGTGCCGGGCGGGTGATATGCGACGCGCTTTGTATAAGTCCAAGCGTGCCCATGACAGGCGAAGGCTTGATTGGTCCCTTGGCAGTTTCGTTGTAAAAGCTCACCTTGCCTCCAACCACAGGAATGTCCATGAACTTACAATAGTCTACGACTGCGCTTATCGCCTGGGTAAACGCCCAGTAGATTTCGGGATCTTCAGGGCTAGCAAACTGCAAATGGTCTACTACTCCAATGGGTTCTGCACCGGTGCAGATGACATTTCTACAACCTTCTGAAAGGCAGCCAAGCGTTCCTTGGTACGGATCAAGGTAGCAGTGTTTGGAATTGCCGTCGAGCTTTATCGCTACAAACTTGCCATTGTCAAGTCTCATGACTGCAGCATCGCCCATCCCGGGCTTGACCACTGTCCGCACTCCCACTTCGTGATCGTACTGTTGGTAGATCCAGCGCTTGCTTGCTATTGTGGGGTTTGACAAGAGGGAGAGCAAGACCTTGCCTAGGTTTGCGGGTGTCTTTGGCTGTTTTACCGATTTTAGTTTGTCTAGATAGGAAGGACGCTTGATCTTCCTGTCAGCAAGCGGCGCGTGAGCAATAAGGTGCGACGGCATTTCTGCCACTACCTTGCCTCCATGCCTTACAACCAAATCTTGATGGTCCTGCACGACGCCTAGCACTGAATGCCTGATTTCGTACTTGTCAAGGATTGACTGGAGCGCGCGCAGTCTTGATGTGTCTGTGACGTAGAGCATGCGTTCCTGAGATTCCGAGATCATGACCTCGTTTGGAGTCATATCCCCTTCCCTCGTGTGCACCTGTGTCAGCTCTACATCAAAGCCTTTGCCCAGATTGTCAGAAGTTTCAGACAGGCAGCATGATAGGCCCCCACCGCCAAGGTCCTTGATGCCTTTGATGCATCCTTGCTTCACTGCTTCCATCGTCGCTTCAAGCAGTAACTTTTCAAGGAAAGGATCGGGAATCTGCACGGCTGATCTGTTTTCTTCTTCAAGCGCCTTTGACGCAAATGACGCGCCATGTATTCCGTCGCGACCTGTCGAGCCGCCCGCAAGTACAACGATATCGCCCTCATCGGCCTTGTTTGCGACAATGTCTTCCTTGCGTCCAAATCCAATGGATGCGACGTCAACGAGGCAGTAGTCCTCAAACGATGGATCAAATTCAACTTCGCCCCCGACAGTCGGGATTCCGATGCAGTTGCCATAGTCGGCTATGCCTTTGACCACATTTTTGAAAAGCCATTTTGACTTTGCCACGGCCTTGCCCTTGCCGGTTATCGGAGCAAAGCGGAGTGCATTAAGGACTGCTATTGGCCGCGTTCCCATCGCAATGATGTCGCGGATTACACCTCCAACGCCTGTTGCAGCGCCGCCAAAGGGCTCTACTGCAGATGGATGATTGTGGCTTTCAATGTGCACAGTAAGAACGTAGCCGTCGCCAACTTCAAGGACGCCAGCGTCATAGCCTGGTCCTACAAGAACGCGGCTGCCTTTTGTCGGCAATAACCGCAGGTATTTTTTTGACGACTTGTATGAACAGTGCTCTGACCATTCCGCGCCAACAATATCCTGCTCGATCTCGTTTGCCTTGCGCTTCAGGTTTTCCTCAAGGTAATCGAGCTCTTGGTCTGTCAGGAAGCCCATCTACGCAATCGCCTTTGGCTTCAGGTTAGACACAAGCGATCTGAAAATCGTAATGGCTTCGTTCGTGGAGCCTTGAGCTGCAATTATACTTTCGCTCGCCCTCTCCGGGTGAGGCATCATTCCCATCACGTTACCCTCTTCGCTGCAAATTGCTGCGATAAGGTCTGATGATCCATTTGGATCGTCGTTAGAATATTGCAAGACAATCTGGTCCTTTTTCTTTAGCTCTTTTAATGTTTTATTGTTGGCCACATAGCGGCCTTCACCGTGTGCCACCGGAATGCCAAATGTCTGCCCTGGCGCAAACTTGCTCGTGAAAGGTGTTTTGTTGTTCTTTACTTCAACCTCTGTCCATCGGCACACAAAGCGGAGCGAGTCGTTCATCATGAGGGCGCCGGGCAGGAGGCCAGATTCAACTAGGATTTGAAAGCCGTTGCATATGCCAAGTACCGGCAGGCCGTCTTTCGCCATCCTTTTCACTTCCTGTACTATCGGGCTGTAGGCCGCAATTATGCCTGCGCGCAGGCGATCGCCAAAGGCAAAGCCACCGGGGATTATCATTGCGTCGTAACCCATGATGCGGTCTTTGGTGTGCCAGATAAAGTCGGCCTGAACGCCTATGACATTGTTTAGAACGTGATGAACATCGCGATCGCAATTGCTGCCGGGGAAAACGGCAATTCCAATCTTCGTCATTACTGCGAGTGGAACTTGACAAAGCTCTTATTAATATCTTCAGATATGCGAATTTCGCATCAGTATATAGATCACTACAGTATTGTTTTTATCTTCGGCTGAATCTGAGAAATTTGAATGGCAGCTGGAGTAGTTCGTGACATCATGACAAA
>CBQWHN010000094.1:0-4476 GCA_967728685.1 uncultured Nitrososphaera sp. | reverse complement strand
TCAGTGTCAAAGTGGATCGCAGATAGGTTGAACTGCATGACTGCAAGCATACGCTTAACCTGCTCCGGCGGATTTACGCCAGCAAACTCTTTTTCAAGGTCTGCATAAACTCTATTACGGAAAAAGTAAAAATCATCATAATATTCTGCTTGCCCTCCAACCACTTTCTTTGAAATCGTCGCAAGCGCTTCCTGGAAGGGCTTTTTTGCTTGCCTGCCCATCGATTTTACAAAATCGATCAGCTGCGAATGTGAGACCTTTTCATTCTCGAGGTATCCGTCAAGCGGGCTCAGTTTCCTGCGCGAATGTTCACTATAGATTTTTCTCATCTGGTCAAACCGCGCCTTGATTACAGGCGAAATGTATCGCGTCTTGGAAATGAATTCGTCAAATACCTGCTTTCGCTTCGCCGGTTCTTTCTGGTTGCTATTAAACTGGCGCCAATTGCTCCAGTTAACGCGAGTTCCTCCGAAGCGATGGCGTGTGGATACTATCTTCTGGTTGCGCAGGTTGTATAACTTGAGCTCGAGCTTTTTTGTAGACGAGTCTGCAATATTTTCAAGTGAACTCAGGAACAATTCCCTTGGCTTTGAAAACGAACCAAGAAAGGTCTTGGCGCTGATAGCCCTCATCTCTGCCAGCTGCTCTATCATTCGTTCGCTGTATTGAAGGCCGGCGTGCTGCTTGTAGCGCTCATCCATTTCTGCAATGTATATTCGCTCGTCCAGCTGGCACCATTGCTCTAGGTTCATGGCTTGACGACACATTCGATCCAATTTTAAGTTTGACTGTCGAATGAATACGATATTTAAGATTTTGTCCAAACGTTTGGATCAAGCGTTATATCGACTCGCAGCCAATTTTACTCATGTCTAAGGCTTATTCTCCTGGTATCAGTGGTGTGATGTCCAGGCGAGACTTTCTAAAACTCATGGCTGCTGCCGGCGTTGTGATGACGTTTACTCCCTTTGTAGATTGGGGCAAGTTCCTGTCAAACAACAGAACAAGCGTGACAGAAAAGGCGAGAATAGAGCTAAAGGGTGGTGAGCCGGCTAACATCTATACCTTTCCGGTAAATCATTCAGAAGTCGTGATCTACCCAAAGACCAATGACGCGGTGCTGAACACAGAATCATTCCGCACTTGGCAGCTGATTAGACTGCCTCTCGAGCTTGGTGGCGGCAGGAATGAGGTTTCAGCATTTCGATTGTACAGTATGGTTTGCTTGCATCTATGGTGTCTTTGGAGATACGAATCAAAACTAAAAATGATAGCATGTCCCTGCCATGCGAGTACCTACGATCCCTTAAACGGGAAGGCTTACGCAGGACCTGCCTCATTGCAGGGTCCTCCCTCAAATGTTCTGCCGAAGTTGGATCTTGAAACGGACGAGGATGGCGATATTTGGATACTGTCTCCAACGTGGGATCCTCATAAGAACGGCATAGTGGGGTATGGAAGGTATGTTGCGTGAATGCCGAAGATTTTTATTTCTAACAAGCGTATATCATGCTGTTGCTCCGAGCAGGAGGTCCGCTCCGCTGAAATGAGCACGAAAACTCTAAGTCTAGCCGTGTTCCTGTTTACCGCTCTGACTCTTACTCATGCAGCATTTGTTGATTATCGCTCGGGCGCGGCCGAGACGCAGCCACAATTCAAGACAATGCAAGATAGCAAAATGGTGGGTAACCAAATGTTGTACCTTCAGGCTAGAAAACTTGGCGGGGCTGAGCTATCGCTTGGAGATTTTGCCGCCGATAGCCGACGCGGCGTTTGGCGCGGCTTGACCAAGTCACGGTGGATTGAAGGCGGGCTTTGCTGTGCTGTATTTGAATTGCTTATCAAGATGAAGGGAGGCATGACTAGGACGATGCTCTTGAGGTCGCTTCTCGAACCAAAGAACAGGCTTCAGCTGTCGCACGAGCTTGACATCGATTGGAAGGCGGTCGATGGTCATATGACCAAGCTATTGCAGTACGGCTTGGCAGCTGAGGTAATGACAGTCGGCACGTGCAGGGTCTATGTTACCACGCAGAAGGGTAGATGTGCACTCGAATTGGCAGATAAATGGCAGGAACCTGATAGCGCAGAATTTACCTAAAAGAATTTACGGCACCTAGTGGCACTTAGCACATGGCAAAATCATTAGGAATACTTGATGTTCTGATAATAGTGGCTCTTATTATCGTGGCTGCAATAGTGATCTATGTCCTGTGGCCGCTTGTGATAGCCATTATAATCATCGGCGCTGCCTACTATATCTACAAGTGGTACAGTCACAAGACGTGACAATAAAATAGGAAAAAAGTGCGCTTACGCGCCAGCCATATTGTTGCGGAGTTCGACTCCCTTGTGATCTTCGGAAGCCTCGGCAGCCGCTTTGTGCATTTCAGATAGAGCGCAACCCATCTCGGCCTCTGGCTTGCCCCTTCTCATCAGGCCTCTATAGAGTCCTGCTTCGAGGGTCTGGCCGTGGGCCTTCTCCCATTCTTCGACCGGGATGCTGTACTTCTTCTGGATTCTGTCGCGGTACCATTCTGGAATGACGTTGAACGCGCAGAATGGGATGATTCTCAGGTCTGGTGTCAGGTAGTGGATGTCGCACCTCTGTAGCCTTTCAAGGTCCTCGTTATACTTGTCCTGGAAGTGCATCATGCCAAGGAACATTGACCTAACATGCCACGAGCCCACAGAGTCAAAGTTTCGCTTCAGCAGAATGCTGGAGAACATCTTTGCCAGGTCTAGGCCGTGTGGCTGCTTTTCCTTGTTAACGAACTGCTTTAGCTTTCGCACGACTTCAAGCATTGCCCAGTACCTATTCGCGCCTGACTTGATATCGTCGGCCTTTTCTTCAAAGTATTCAAGTACACCTTTGATGTCGACAAACGATGTTAGGGGTATTAGCTTCTTTGTTTCCATGTCTTCAAAGACATATGTTCCTGCACCGCATGCAAAATGGATTGACAATTCATACTTTGGCTTCTTGCTGAATGCCTCGATGATGTTTGTCATAGGCATGCATGACGGGACCGGGAACCATCCGTCCTTGGATATCTCGCCATTTGTCTGCTCCTCAATCCTCTCAATGCAGTCAGGGATCGTGATTCTGTACTTTTCGCGCTCTTTCTTACCCATCCTGCCTGTGAGCGACACCGGCTGGAAATTGACTGCGTGAACCACGTCAAGGTTCTTTTGTGCAAAGCGGATTATGCCACCCAGCTCGTGGTCGTTGATTGATTTGATTACTGTCGGGACGAACACCACCGTCATTCCGCACTTTCTCGCTGATTCCAGCGTGTATGGGATTTCCCAGTGGTTCTTGGGGTTTGTCCTCGGCGTTACACCGTCGAATGAAAGGTAAAGGTTGCTGACACCTGCCATTCTTACTTGGCGCATCGTGTCCGGCGACATCGCGAGTTTGATGCCGTTGGTGTTGAGCTGGACATGGTCAACGCCTTCCTCCTTCATTATCTTGATGATTTCCGCGATGTCGTCGCGGAGCATCGGCTCGCCTCCAGTGATCTGAATAGAGTTACCTGCGATCGGCTTTTCTGCCTTGAGCGTCTTCATCATGGCCCTTACCTGTTCCATGTTTGGCTCATACAGGTAAGCACCTTCGAGACCCTTCTTGACATAGAAGAAGCAGTACCAGCATGTCAGGTCGCACCTGTTTGTGATAATCATGTTGGAAAGTCCAGAGTGCGAAAGGTGGTTAGTGCAAAGTCCACAGTTGTTTGGACATGAACACTTGTCTATCATTACGTTTGGAGCATGAGCGCCCTTGCCGTCCATCCAGTAAGTGCTGAACTTCTTGTACATTTCGTAAGAGCCAAAGTAGAGCTCCTCGCACTCGCCGTGGCTGGGGCATGTTTTGGTCATAAAGACCTTGCCGTCCCTCTCAAAGACTTCTGCGTCCAGAATCATGTTGCAGTCTGGGCAGATGCTTTGAGTAAACCTTATTGTCCGCCTAGCACCTATGCTTTTGCTAGACACATTCGAAATTTGGATTAGGTCCATACTACTACCTTAATGACAGATTTTCCATTTTATATATAAAGATGCCCTACTAATTCCTACGGTGAATAGGTTAAATTCTAAGCACAAATGGCTAGAAAACCTGCAGATTTTAGCCCATTCTGCCCTAGCAACCTTCGCCGAGCAGCTTAATATATTACGCTCCCTCAGTTTGAGAAGAATTGAGCATTAGCGACAGGTCAAGGAAGACAATGGAAAACCTTGGCTTGACAAGTTATGAAATACGCGTCTACCTGTCGCTACTTGATAGGGGTGGGATGACCGCCGCGGACATTTCTAAAAAATCAGGCGTGCCCTACTCCAAGATTTATGAAGTCCTTAACGGCCTTGAAGAGAAGGGGTGGCTCGAGTCTGACAGCTCTCGCCCACAAAAGTTCTTCCCCAAGTCTCCTTCAAGCGCGCTTGAAGCTATGAGGTTACGCCAAGAGAACAATTTTCGTG